>JAICGL010000023.1 GCA_025923175.1 Acidimicrobiia bacterium | reverse complement strand
GAACCCGCGGAGGGGAGGGAAATGCGCGACTCGGTGGGGGTGGTCGCCATCCTCTTCACCGACCTCGTCGGTTCGACTGAACTGCGGGGGCGGTTGGGAGACGACGCCGCCGAGGAGTTGCGGCGAGTCCACGACCGGCTCCTGACCGAGGCGGTGGAGGGCAACGGAGGGCGGGTCGTCAAAGGCCTGGGTGACGGGATCATGGCCACCTTTGCCGGAGCGGCCGATGCGGTGGCCGCCGCCGTCGCTGTGCAGCAGGCGATCGACCGGATGAACCGGTCCGGCGGGGCGCCGGAGCCGTTGGCCCTGCGAGTCGGGCTCTCCGCGGGCGACGTGGCGATGGAAGGCGACGACGTCCACGGAACCCCGGTGATCGAGGCGTCGCGGCTGTGTGCCGCCGCTGAGGGCGGTGCCATCCTGGCGGCCGAGGTCGTTCGGATCCTGGCCGGCTCGGTCGGCGAACACACCTACACGTCCATCGGCCCTCTGGAGCTGAAGGGTCTCGAGCATCCGGTCGACGCCGTGCGGGTGGGGTGGGAACCGGTCATGAGGGCCGGCCTTCCCATCCCGTCGCTCCTCACGGATATCGGGCGGGTGTTCGTCGGACGGGATGCCGAGCTTGAACGCATGAAGCTGCGGTGGAAGGAAGCGGTGGCCGGCGAACGGCGTGCCGTCCTGTTCGGCGGTGAGCCCGGTGTCGGCAAGACCCGTCTGGCCGCAGAGCTGGCCGCCTTCGCCTACGAGGACGGCGGCGGCGTCGTCCTGGCCGGGCGCTGCGACGAGGACCTCGGCGTTCCGTACCAGCCGTTCGTGGAGGCGCTGCGCCACTTCCTGAATCACACCCCGCCGGAGACCCTTCCAGAGAGGCTGGGCCGCTACGGCGGGGAACTGGTCCGGTTGCTGCCCGAGGTGGCGGAACGTCTCCCCGGTCTCCCGCCGCCGTTGAAGTCCGATCCGGAAACGGAGCGCTACCGCCTGTTCGACGCCGTCGCCGCCTGGTTGGCGGCGGTCTCGAGCGATCGGCCGTTGCTCCTCGTGCTCGACGATGTGCAGTGGGCGGCCAAGCCCACGCTGCTGCTCCTCCGCCACGTCCTGCACTCCGCAGAGCCGATGCGCCTGCTGGTCGTCGCCACCTATCGCGACACCGATATCGGGCGCGGCCACCCCCTGGGTGAGCTCCTCGCCGATCTCCGGCGCGACACCAACGTCGACCGCATCTCGCTGTCGGGCCTGACCGTGGCCGGGGTTGTCGGCTACATGGAGGCGGCCAGCGGCCATCCACTGGTCGGCGAGGACGACGAGGCCCTCGCCCTGGCCATCCATGACGAGACCGACGGCAATCCCTTCTTCGTCCGCGAGGTGTTCCGACATCTGGTCGAGACCGGCGGGATCGCCGAGCGGGACGGCCGGTGGGGCGCGACGATGGACGTCGACCGGCTCGGTATCCCCGAAGGTGTCCGCGACGTCGTCGGCCGGCGGCTCAGCCGGCTGTCCGATCTGGCCAACCAGGCGCTGACCGGGGCGGCGGTCATCGGCACGACCTTCGACGTCGCGGTGGTGGGCCCGGTATGCGGGCTTGACGACGACGACCTTCTCGGAGCCCTCGAGGAAGCCGAGGCGGCCAGAATCGTGGCTGAGGTCCCATCCCACGCGCCGAGCTACCGATTCGCGCACCGGCTGGTCCGCGACACCCTGTACGACGAACTGTCGGCCGGTCGTCGCGCCCGGCTCCACCGGAAGGCCGCCGAAGCGATCGAATCGGTGCACTCCGGCCGCCTCGGCGAGCACCTGTCCGCCCTGGCCAACCACTACAGCCGGGCGGCGGCACCGGCCGGCGACACCGGCGCCAAAGCCGTGGACTACGCCGTGCAGGCCGGCGAACGGGCCCTGGCGCAGTTGGCCCACGACGAGGCGGTCTCCTGGTACCACCGTGCCCTGGACCTCATCGACGGCGCCGGGTCGTTCGACGAGGCCGCTCGTCTCGACGTCCTGGTCGCCCTGGGGAAAGCCCAGCAGCTGGCCAGCGAACCGGCTCACCGCGACACGCTGCTGGAAGCGGCCCGCACCGCGCAGCAACTCGGGCGGACCGAGGTGCTGGTGAAGGCCGCGCTGGCTAACACCCGTGTCGTTACGTTCAACATGGCCCTGGAGGTCGACGCCGAACGGGTGGCCACGCTCGAAGCGGCTCTTGAGGCCATCGGCGACGACGACTCGCCGGAACGTGCCGAACTTCTGGCTCACCTCGGCCTCGAGCTCGTCTGGGCTGCAGATCCCGCCCGCCGGTTTCAGTGTTCCGACGAAGCCATCGCCGTCGCCCGTCGCGCCGGCGACCCTGCCCTGCTCTCCCGCGTCCTCCGGCCCCGCTTCTACACCGTTTGGTCACCGGAGACGCTCCCCGAACGGCTGGCGATCACCAAAGAACTTCTTGAGTTGGCCGACGTCCTCGGCGACCAGGTCCTCCGGTTCCAGGGTGCGTGGCTCCGAATTCGGGCAGCACTGGAGGCGGCCGACGCCGACGAAGGGCGCCGGTGTCAGGAGATCACGTCCAGCCTCGCCGACGAGTTGCGCCGGCCCCTCTTCCGCTGGCTAACGGGCTGGACGGCTGCCGGGCGGGCGATCCTCGAAGGAAGGGTTGCGGGCGCTCTCACCGAGATCGAAGCGGCCCGAGTCATCGGCAGCAATCTTGCCGACGCCGACATCGTGGCACTCACGCAGCGTTGCGCCGTCCTCGTGTCCGGCGCGGACGTCCCCGGGATCAGTGATGACCTGGCGGACACCGTGACGAGAAACCCCTACCCTCTCTACATCGCTTTCCTGGCGCTCGCCCAGGCCTGGGACGGCGACACCGGTGCCGCTCGAGCAACGTTCGAGCCACTCGTCATGGATCAGTTCGCGACCGTGCCGCGAGACCCCTCCTGGGCGGCCACACTGGCCGGCGCCGCCGGCGTAGCTGCCGAGCTTCGGCACAGGGACGCGTCGACGGCTCTGCTCCGCCTGCTGGAGCCGCACACCGACCAGCTCATGGTGGGGGCCGGCGCGCCCTTCGGTTCCGTCTCGCACTACGTGGCGCTCCTGGCCACCGCCACCAGAGACTACGACCGGGCCGACGCCGCCTTCGCCGTTGCCGCCGCGATGCACGCTCGCATGGCCGCCCCGGCCTTCCTGGCCCGCACGCAAACGGAGTGGGCCCGCCTGCTCCTCACGCGTCGCAGTCCCGGGGACCTCGAGCAGGCCCGCGACCTGCTCACGCAAGCGCTCACCACTGCTCGGGACCTCGGCCTCGCCAAGACCGAACGCGACGCTGTCGCGCTGCTGCGCTGATCGCAACTCGCTACGCTCTGCCCCCGGCTGCCGGTCCGGCGCGATGGAAGTCTGCGATGAGAGCGGCGTGATCCGACGGCCGCTCGCAGGCCCGCTCGGTGTGGTCGATCCATGTGGTGTCGAGTTGGGCGGCCAGGTCTGCATCAGCGGCGATCATGTCGAGCCGCATCCCGAGGTTGCGGGAGTAGCCGATGCCGTAGTTCCACCAGGTGAACCGCCGGGCCCGCGCCCCCCAGCGAGCGACGTCGACATCGACGAGCCCGACGTCGAGCAACCGGCTGACGGCGGCCCGCTCCGCTGGAGTGACATGCGTGGAGCCGACAAAGGCGTCGGGATGGAAGACATCGCTGTCGGTCGGGGCCACGTTGAGGTCGCCGGCCACCACCACATGCGTCCCGTCCGCCAGCCACTTCGCGGCCGCAGCGGCAAGGGCGTCGACGAACCCAAGCTTGTAGTGGTAGTGCCAGTGATCGATCATCCGCCCATGCGGCACATACGCCGACGCCACCCGCACTGCCTCCGGGCAATGCACGATGCACGTGGCCAGCCGCGCCTCGCGATCCAGGTGCTCGTCGTCAAACCCACCCGAGACCCGCACGTCGCTGATCGGATGCCGTGCGGCCACCGCCACCCCGTTGTACGAACTCAGCCCCACATGGGCCACCTGATACCCACGCCGGTCGAAGGCGGCCTGTGCTGCAGCAGAGAGTTCGGCCGCCTTCGTCTCCTGCAGACACCCGATGTCCGGCGCCACGCGCTCCAGAAACCGCTCGACGCCGGCCAGGCGGGCCCGCAGGGAATTGATATTCCAGGTGGCGATCCGCAGCCGTTCCGGCGCCGGCCCCGTCGGCGACATCGACGGCCGTAGCGCCAACGCGGCCAACCGCCGCTCCAGCCGAGCCGCCTCCTTCTCCTTCGACTCTGCCCGACTCACTGCCCCCGGATAGCTTCGGTGCAGCTAGCCAACGTCGCCTGCGCGTCTCCGATGGCCAGCCCGCAGGTGCAGTATCCCGACGGATGCCGGAATTGACCTCTCGGACACGGTGAAACGCAACGCCCGGACTTGTCCCGCTCCTGACCCTGCGCGCACTGTTCCGAGGCCCACACCATCGATGTCGGAATGAAGGAGGCGGCGCCGATGACCAGAGTCAGGCCGAGCGCACGCCTCCATCCCACTGCATATTTCATGAATTCCCCCAAGGACCGGCAGAGCCCATGGCACCGCCGGCTCTGGGGCACCAAACTAGTCCCAGTGAGCTCGTACTCGCCATGACGACCTCATCTCTGGAGTGACGGGTCACGCGCTGACGGGCGCTGCGCCGCCGAGGTAGGCCCGCACGACGGCCGGGTCGTCGAGGACTTCGGCGGGGGTTCCGGTGGCGATGATGCGCCCTGTGTCGAGGGCGATGAGGCGGTCGCACGTCGCCCGCAGGAGCGGCACGTCGTGCTCCACCACGACCAACGCGGCCCCGGTGGCGTCGCGGATCCCCTTCAACACCGGGCCCAGCGCCTCGGCCTCAGCGCGGGCGAGGCCGGCGCTCGGCTCGTCAAGCAACAGCACTTCCGGGTCCTGGGCCAGCAGGCAGCCGAACTCGACGAGGCGCCGCGAGCCCGTCGACAGCTCGGAGGCGAACCGGTCGCGGAAGATGTCGAGCCGCAGCAGGGCCAGAATGCGCTCCACCCGCTCGTAGACCGCGGCTTCGGAGAGGATCGAGGCGGGCAGGCGCAGGGCGGCGGCCAGCGGCTCTCGCGACGTGACCCATCGCTCGCAGCTCACCGCCAGCGTCTCCGTGACCGTTAACCCGGGGAACAGCCGGGCGTCCTGGAACGAGCGCCCGAGACCGTGCATGGCGCGGCCGTCGGGTGACAGCTTCGACAGGTCGAGCTCGCCCAGGTGGATGGTGCCGGAGTCGGGGACCACGAATCCCGACAGCACGTCGAGCACGGTGGTCTTGCCGGCGCCGTTGGGGCCCATCAGCCCGACGATCTCGCCGGGCTCGATGTCGAGGTCGACGTCGTCGACGGCAGTGACGCCGCCGAAGCGCTTGTTGAGCCCCCGGGCGGTGAGCGTGGCTCTTGTCTTGCCGGAATGAACGAGCGCGGCGATGTCGAAGGTGCGGAAGGTCTTGTCGCTCGCCGCGCCGCTGATGGCGGCGGGTGCCTGGATGTGGTCCCGCGCGCCGGACAGGAACACCGAGCGGACCAGGTCGCCCCGCTCGAGGATCTCCTGGGCCGGGCCGGAGAAGCGGGTTTCACCCTTCTCGAGGAACACGGCCCGGTCGGCCACCTGGAGGGCCAACTCGGCCGACTGCTCGACCAGGACGATGGCCACCCCTTCGTTGCGGAGGCGGCGGACGACATCGAGGAGTTCGGCCACGACCACAGGCGCCAGGCCGAGCGACAGCTCGTCGACCATGAGGAGGCGGGGTTCGGGCATGAAGGCTTGGGCCAGGGCCAGCATCTGCTGCTGGCCGCCCGAGAGCAGACCGGCTCGCGTGTCGAGCCGCGTCGAGAGCCCCGGGAACAGGTCGAGGGCTCGTTCGAGCGAGCGCTTCGAGCGCTTCTTGTCCCGCCGGTGCGACCATGTTGCCATGCGCAGGTTCTCGCCCACCGACAGGTCGGGGAAGATGCCCCGCCCGCCGGGCATGTGGGCGATGCCCAGCGACGCCATCTTGACCGGCGAGGTGCCGGTCACGTCGCGGCCCTCGAGCAGCACCTTGCCGCCCTTGGGTGGCGTGAGGCCGGAGATGGCCCGCAGCAGCGTCGACTTCCCGGCCCCGTTGGTGCCGAGCACCGCGAGGACCTCGCCCTCGTCGACGTCGATGCTCACGTCGAAGAGGATCTGCGTGCGCCCGTAGGCGACCTCGAGGCCGATGCACTCGAGGAGCGGCGTGCCGGCGTCGCGGCTGTGTGCAGGATGAAGGTGGGGGAGCCGGAGCCTCATGCGCCCACCAATGCTTCTTCGATCTGAGCCGGCGGTTCTGTGGAGTCGGGCGGCGGCTCCCCGCCTGCCGCGCCGGGCAACTCGATGTGGCGGAGCCGGGCCACGACGATGAACACCCGCTTGCGGAGCCCGGCCACCACCTGGGCCAGCCCGCCGGGGAGCACGAGCAGGACAAACAACAGGCCGGCGCCCGTGACGATCATCTGCAGCCCGCCGGTCATGACGTACTGGGCGTAGCGGAGGAAGACCGCCCCGGCCAGCGCCCCGCCCAGCGACGTGGCGCCACCGAGCACGACCATCGAGAAGGCCTCGAACCCCATGGCCGGCACGAAGCTCCCGGCCCGCACCCCGTCGAGCACCACGGCGTGCAGACCTCCGGCGAGGCCGGCGAGCGCACCGCTGACGGCGAAGGCGGCCAACTTCGTGCGGCTCACGTTGATGCCCCGGGCGGCGGCCGCCCGCTCGTTGTCGCGTACCGCCACCATCGAGCGCCCCGGCCGGGACCGCCGGATTCCGGTGACGCAGACCAGCGCCAGGATGAGCACCACCAGGCAGAAGTAGTAGAGGGTCCGCTCGTCGTGGAGGTCGAAGCGGGACAGCACGACGGCCCGCTCCACCTGCTGGGGGATGAGGTCGCCGAAGTTGGCCGGGTTGAGCACGAACGTCGACAGCGGCACGGCGAAGGCCAGCGTGGTGACGCCGAGAAACAGACCCCGCACCCGCAGCGCCGGCAGGCCGATCATCACGGCCACGAGCATGCCGGCCGCCGATCCGGCGATGAGCGAGAAGAGCAGGTCCGCGCCTGTCTTGCTGACGAGGTCGCCGGCCACCACCGCGCCGAGGCCGGCGATGGCGAATTGCCCAAGGCTGATCTGGCCGGCCCAGCCGGTCAGCACCACCAGGGAGACGGCCACGATGGCGTACACGAGGGTCACCGAGCCGAGCAGGCTGATCTGGCTGGGCGACATCGAGTTGGGGATCACGACCGCCAGCGCCAGCACGGCGAGGTACATGAGCCGCCGGCCCCAGACGATCTCGGGCAGCCGGGCGATCGGTGTGGGGACGGGCGGCGTCTCCCCGGCCGCCGACCAGCTGGCGCCGAGGGCGTCGTCGGAGCGGGACAGCTTGTCCCGCTGAAGGAGGAGCCCGAGCAGGATGGCGAAGAGGAGGCCGACGTCAACGAGGCTGGCTCTGGACCAGTTCCAGAACACGGCCTGCTGGAAGATGCCGACGCCGACGCCGGCCAGCATCGCTCTGGGCAGGCTCTCCATCCGGGCCAGCACGGCGGCGGCCAGCGCCGGCAGGAGCAGCCCGGGCCCGCTGGTGAAGCCGGAACCCGACCCGATCAATGGCGCGGCCAGCATGGCCGACAGGGCCGAGAGGACGGCCGCCACCGCCCAGACCACGGTCGAGAGCCGCCGGACGGGGATGCCGAGCAGCATGGCCCGTTCGGCGTTGGCGGCGCTGGCCCGGATCCCGACACCGACGGCGCTGCGCCGCATGAACAGCGTCATGAGCGCCAGCACCACTGGCACGAGAATTAGCACCTGGACGTGGGCGCCCTTGAACAGCAACGGGGACAAGGTGAACTGCACGTCGAGCGGCGTCTTGAACCCGCCCGACAGCCCGCCGAGCGGCCCACCGCCACCGAACATCGACGGCAGCGTCATTTCGATCCCGGACAGGATCTGGGCCAGGCCGATCGAGGCCACCGTCAGTACGAGCCGGGGTGCCCAAAAGAACCGCTGGATCACCAGCTTGTCGGCCAGCGCGCCAACCAGGGCCGCCACCAGGACACCCATGGCGAAGGCGGCGTAGTAGTTCCAGTCGCGTTGCTGGAACAGCTGGGTGGCCAGCATCCCGGCCGCCGAGCCGAGGGCCGCCTGGGCGAAGTTGACGATGCGGCAGGCCCGGTAGACGAGCACGAGCCCGACTGCCGACAGCCCGGTGAGCGACCCCAGCACCACACCTTGCAGCACGACGCCGGCGGGCAGCCCGTCCGGCAGCAGCGCATGCAGCGTCGGCCAAGCGGCCAGTAACCCGCCGATCAGCGCCAAGCGGCGGGGTGCATACCGGCCAACCCCGCTCATGGCGCCGCGGCCGGTGGGATCGGCGCCGGCGGAGCCTCCGCCGGCCACGAGGCGCCCCGGAAGCGGCGCCCCCCGTTGAGCGTGATCCACCGGCCCGGCTTGTTGTTGAAGGCGGAGAGGGCGTTGCGGTCGTAGTAGATCTCGCGGGCGTCGTCGCTGGCGGTGTGGTCGGTGGGGGAGAAGCTCCACCGCCCGAAGCTGCCGGTCCGGGCCGGATAGGCGTACAGGCCTGCGGCGAACGTGTCCGGCGTGAGGTTCGGCCCCGCCATCTGCAGGCCGATGAACAGCATCAGGAAGCTGTAGTAGTACTGGTCGCGGGTGATGGCCGGTTCCTCGTTGGGCCGCACGGCCTTGAAGGCCCGGTACGACTCGGAGTCCTTCCCCTGGAAGATGTCGGACAGGAAGCTCTGCCCGTAGGCGAACTGCCACTGGTCCTGGTCGTAGAACTGGCCGAGGATGTCGATGTCGGTCAGGGCCGCGCCGCTGGTGAACCACTCGGGCCAGTAGTCCTGCTGGGTGGCGGCGCCGGTCAGGAAGTAGGGCAGAGCGGGGTCGGTCACCAGGATCAGGGTCGTGACGCCGGCGCCCTTCATCTGGGCGGCCATGTTGGGGGCGTCCTGCTGCATCTTCGAGAAGTCGAGGGCGTAGTTGATCTCTTTGGCGATATTGATGCCGGCGGCGGCCAGCTTTGGCTTGTTCTCGTTGACGCACTGCTTGTAGACGGGGTCGTCGGGCACCAACAGCCCGTACTTGCGGGGCTTCTGGCGCATCGCCGCGCTCCCGGCCCGCACCGCGTTCTCCGTCGGCTTGAACCGCTTGATCAGCAGGTCGGTGGCGTTCTGCACGAGCGTGGTGCAGTCGATGAGCTGACCCCAGCCGTACGGCGCCTTCGATGCGTAGTAGCTCTCGGGCAGGTGCAGCCCGCCGAAGGACACGACCTTCTGGCGGACCAGGGCGTCGAAGTAGGGCTGGCTGATGGCCGACAGGTCGGCGAAGGCGCCGATCTCCTGGCCCACCTTGAGGGCGTCGGCGTTGGCCTCCTCCTGGCCGCTGCCGGAGAACTCCTTGATCATGTTGCCCCGGCCCTCGTAGGTGACGAGTTTCACCTTGCGGCCGTAGAGCTGGAACCGGCTGTTGAAGTACTCGAGCAGGGCGTCACGGCTGCGGAGCTGGTCTTCCTTGGTGTCCGTGAGCCCCTTCTCCCGGGCCTGCTCCCGCAGCTTCTCGCTGTCGCGGCTGCTGCTCCCACTGCTGTTGTTGTTCTCCCGCATGACGACGGTGATCTCGTCCTTCGTCACGCCGCGGGTCGTGACGCCGCCGTTGTCGGTGCCGTTCCACTTGAGACACGGCGGCGAGTACGGCGTGTTGGAGTCCTGCAGCGCTCCGCCGGGGCAGTCGCGGCCGATGGTGACGTTGCCCTTCCCGGGGACGGTGCTCGCCGTGGCGCCTGCGCCGCCGGCTGCCGCGCTGCCGGGCCGGGCGGTACCGGGAGCACCGGAGGCGGACGTGCGGGTGCCGGGCCGGTTGCCCGCGGCCGCCGGGCCGGAGCCGGTCGTGGCCGCCAAGGTGGTGCCGGTCACTGCTTCCTCGCCCACCGGGAGAGCAGTAGCGGCCTCGTCGACCATCTCCTCTTCGGTGGGGACGGGCACCGGTGAGCCCGGCGTGTCGCTGGCCCCCGACAACGTGACGGTGGACAGCGGCCGGCTCGGCACCAGCAATGTGAGGAAGAGCAGCACGACCACGAGGCCGGCGAGCGGGCCGTAGCCGCGCAGGATCAGGTGGTTCGCTTTGGTTCTCGGATCCACAGGCCCTTCCCCTACGCGTTGGCTCCGCCGCGGCGGAGACGGAGCTTGTCGCCCAGGGCGAGGATGGCGATGGCGAGCAGAGCTGCCCCGAGGACGAGTGGTGCCGGAGCGCCGCCCGGCGCCGTCGTGGCGACGGGGCGGGCGGCGACAGTGCTCCCGTCCGGCACCGCAGGTTCCATAGGAGTGCGGGCAGCGCCGGACGGGGCGGTTGGTGCGGACACCGGCAGCGATGACTCATATCCAGACGAGTAGTCGCCGTAGCCGGAGCCGAGGTCGGTCGTGAGGGCCGGTGCCGGAGGAGCGGTGGCGTCGGCCGCGAACGGAGGGGCGAAGTCGATTGGCGGCGCCTCGATCTCCGGCGGTGGCGGCGGCGCAAGGTCGGCCACCTCCACGTTGCCGATACGGGCCGTCGCACCGCCGAGTTCGAGCCGCCCGCCACCCCGGGTCGTGCCGGTGGCCAGCAGCGCGTTCACCACCAGCCGGGAGGCGGAGGCGTCGGGAGCGGCGGCCAGCAGCGTGTCGAGGATCTGATTGAGGACGGGCACCGCCGGTGCCGTCGCCTGGCCGACCAGGTTGGCGACGGGCTCCGGGTTGCGGACCTGGATGACGAGCGACGAAACCGATGCGCCCGCGGCGTCGCCCGTCGAAACGGGGACCTCGAGCCGGAGGCCCAGCGGGGTCAGCGCGTCGTTCACGGTCTTGAGCACGTCGGCCGGAGAGGCTCCGGCCGGGATCGGCAGCGCCTGCCCGGCAACCGTGATCGAGCCGATGGCGAACGAGGCGGTGCCGGGCTCGCCCATCTCCTGGCGTGCCGTCCACACCAGGTTCGAGAGCACGACCTCGGGGGCTCCGCCAGCACCGCCGAGGGCGAGGCGGCCGAGTGTCACGGTCGAGCGGCTGACGCCGCCGTCGGCCCACGCCTGGCTCTCGCCGGCGGTGAAGGTGAGGACGCCGGGCACGCCCAGTTCGGGGCCCCGCACACGGGCCCATGCCTCCGGGGTCTTGGAGGCGTGAGCCTCTTCCCACGCCGGTGCCGGAGCAGCGGGCGCCGGTGCGGCCGGCGTCGTGGGCAGCAGCGCCGCCGGTGACGTGGTCGACGTCGTGACGGTGGACTGTGACGCCGGCGAGGCAGCCGCCGGCCCGGATCCGCTGACCAGACCCGACAAGCCCGCTGCACCCCCAAGATCCGGCGCGCTCGCCGGAGCGGACTGGCTCGCCGCAGACGGAGAAGGCTCGGCGGGCGGAGCGGGCTCGGACGGCGGCGCCGGCTGTGCAGGCGGTGCGGGCGGAGCCGGGGGCGACGAGGGCGGAGCGAGCGGATTGCGCTCGACGTCGGGGTTGTCGCGGTCGTCGGCGGTGATCGGACCAGGAAGGGCAGGCAGCGGGACCGGCGCCTTTCCGGCCACCGCACCGAGAATCATCGACATCATGCCGAAGTCGGCCACCCCGGCCGTGGCCCGGGCCGTCCCGCCCGATATCTCGGCCTGGGCCACACCCACGCCGGCTCCGACGCTCGGGATCCCTACGTAGGGCACGACCCGTGCCAGTTGCGCTCGTGCCAGCCCGGCCCGCAACGTCTCCGCCTGACCTGGCAGCGCGGCGAAGGTGGTGGCGGCTCCGACCGCCACTGACAACACGATCAGCCGCCCGCGTCGCAGCATGAGTCCCCCCAGTCGTCTCAATCACATCGACCGGACGCCTAGACGGATTATTCGCCGTTCACGGCGCGTTTCACTGCTTTGCCACAAAAGGGCACGAACCGGTCAGCGGGGGGAGCGCGGCGGGGGGCCGGTGGTGGGGAACTCCATGGCGATCCGGGCGCCCCCGGTAGCGGAACGGCCGATGCGGAACACGCCGCCGGCCGCTTCGGCGGTCCTGCGGGCGATGTCGAGACCGAGGCCCGTCCCGCCGGATCCGCTGACGCCCCGCTCGACGAAGTCGGGGGACAGGCCGGGGCCGGAATCCTCGACCGCCAGAGAGATCCAGCCGTCCGACAGCGGTCGCACCTCGACCCGGAAGGCCGTTCCCTCGGGGGTATGGGCGAAGACGTTGCCGAGCAGCGCGTCGAGAGCCGCCTCGAGCTCGTCGGCCGATACCGCCACGTTGGTCGTAGCAGGCGGCCGGTCTTCGTCACCGTCGTCGGACGAACCGGCGACGAACTCGAACGACCGCTCCTGGTCTTCGGCGAGCGGAGCCCAGAACGCCAGCCGATCCTTGGCCACCTGGGCGGCGTCGGTCTCGGGCACGATGAGGTCTTCCTGCACCGGTCGGCGGGCCTGGCGGATCACGCCGGTCACCGCCCGCTCGAGCTCGTCGACGTCGTCGGCGAGGCGGCGCGCCTCTTCCGGGTTGTCGAGCCCCTCGGCGTCGAGGCGCAGCACGGTGAGCGGTGTGCGGAGCCGGTGTGACAGGTCGGCCACCAGCTCGCGCTCCGCCTCCAGGAGCTCGCCGACCCGGTCGCCCAGGCGGTTGAAGGCGACGGCCACCTGCTTGACCTCGGCCGGCCCTTCGGGATTGATCCGTACTGACAGGTCGCCTTCGCCGAGCCGGCCGGCGGCGTCGGCCAGGGCGTCGACGGGCCGGACGATGGTGCGGGCCAGCCGGTCGGCCACGACCACCGCTGAGGCCACCAGCGTGATGCCGAGGGCGGCCTCCACCGCCCAGGCGGAGGCGACGCCCCGCTCGAGGACGGAGGTGGGCACCAACACCCGGACGACGGCGGTCTGCTCCGGTTCGAGAGCCACCGGGACGAGCACTTCGATCCCGCCCCGGGCCGGCGCCGAGAATGCCCGCCCCTGACGGGCAAGGGCCAGGTTGTCGCGCTCGCGGGGGTCGTCGCTGGCGAGGCCATCGCCGTCGGGCGGCCCTCCAACCGTGGTCTCGTCGGGCAGGATGATCGTCAGCCGGCCGCGGGCGCCGGGGTTGGTGGCCCGCACCGCTGCTTCCAGAGCAGTCGTGTCACGCGTGAGGGCCAGCACCGGAGCCAGCGACTGCGCCTCCAGTTCGGCGGCCGACAGCGCCCGGTCCCTGGCCAGGGTCCGGACGAGCACGGCCAGCGGAATGAGGAAGGCCAGCGCCACCATGATCGTGGTGGTGGCGGCCAGGGCGACGAGCCGCCGTCTCATAGCTCAGGTTTGTTCGGGGGCGACGAGCTTCACTCCTACGCCTCGCACGGTGTGGAGGTACTTGGGCTCGGCGGCTGTCTCGCCGAGTTTGCGGCGCAGCCACGAAAGGTGGACGTCGACGGTGCGGTCGGCACCCCCGTAGGGCTGCCGCCACACTTCGCCGACCAGTTCCCGCTTCGTCACGACCGTGCCGGCCCGGCGGGCGAGGTACCACAGGAGGTCGAACTCGCGGCGGGACAGCTCCAGACTCTCCCCTTCGAGCTCGGCCACCCGGGTGCTGCGGTCGATGACGAGCCCGCCGAGCTCGATGCGCTCCGGCTCGGGCGCGGCGTGGGCCCGCCGGAGGACCGCCCGGATGCGGGCATCGAGCTGGTCGGCGGAGAACGGCTTGGTGACGTAGTCGTCGGCGCCCCGGTCGAGCATGCGGACCATCTCGGCCTCGTCGTCGCGAGCGGTCGCCACGATGACCGGTACGGCGCTCACCGCCCGAATCATCTTCAGTAGCTCCGTCCCGTCCAGATCGGGCAGGCCGAGGTCGAGGACGACGACGTCGGGATGCCACTCGAGCACCTGGGTGAGACCTTCCATCGCCCGCCCGGAGGCCCGCACGGTGTGCCCTCGCTCAGCCAGGGAGCGCACCAGGGCGGCTCGAATTCTCTGGTCGTCTTCGATGAGTGCCACGGAGGCCACGCTTCATCTTCCCCTAATCCGCCCTTGATCGGGGCGATGGGCCGTAATCCGTTGTCTTGACGTTGATTTAACCTCGTCTTCACGCCGCCATGTCGTGCGCGACCCCACCATCGGTCCAGGATGCGACGGGTTCTCGTGGTTACGTGGGCCCTGGGAACCGCTAGCGGCGTGCTTCTGGGGCTTTTCGGAGTGCAGCTGGTCTCGTCGCGCTTCTCCACCAGTCGAGTCTCGCCGCTCTCGCACCCAGAGGTTGTGCGGGCCCTCCAGGCCGCCCGCTCCGTGCCGGCTGCCCCTGAGGAAGAAGTTGCCCTGCCCTTAACGTCCCCCGATACGGCGGTCCCCCCGCCGTCCCCCCCAATTGACGCCGCCCCGGCCCGGTCCTCGGGCGGAGCGACGTCTCCGGCGGCGTCCCCGGCGAGTTCGCTCCCTCGCCCGGGGGCGACGGCCGGGACCCTGGTCGACCCGGCTGCTGCCGCTGCCGCCAGCCCGCCGACGACCGCCAGCACCGCTCCGGCTGCACCCGAGCCTCCGCCCACCTCGACGAGCGCCACGACGGCCACGACCGATAAGCCGAAGTCGAAGAGCACGAGCAAGTTGTCGACCACCACGACGACGGTGAAGAAGACGACCACGACGACAAGCGCGCCCACCCGGTCCACCAAGGCGTCGCCGACGACGATCAGCTGCACGGGTGGTGTCGTGACCGTGCGGTTCTCCGACGGGAAGGTGGAGCTCAAGGCGGCCCGCCCGAACTCCGGCTACCGGGTCTACGTTCCGGAGCAGAACAATCCCGGCGAAGTCATCGTCTACTTCTACAACAACGACACGGCGTACCAGGTGCGGGCGTTCTACAACTACGGCAAGCCCGACTCCAAGGTCACGAAGTACCAGTGGTCCGACCGGAGGAACCAGAGCGTCGACGGCTGACGATTAACGTCGTTGCGTGCCCGACGACGTCAGCGTCGAGATCGAAGCGCTCCGGGAGCAGATCCGGTACCACAACGCGCGGTACTACGAGCTCGACGAGCCCGAGATCTCGGACGCCGAATACGACGAGCTCGTCCGGCGGCTGCTGGCCCTGGAGGCTGAGCATCCCGAGCTGATCACGCCCGACTCACCGACGCAGCGGCCCGGTGGGGCTGCCACCTTCAGTCCGGTGCAGCACGTGATCCCGATGCTGTCGCTGGATAACGCCTTCGACCTCGACGACCTCGAGGCGTGGGGCAAGCGGCTCGAACGGCTCGTGCCCGAGCCGGTCTCTTTCGTGGGTGAGCCCAAGCTCGACGGGCTGGCCATCTCGCTCGTCTACGAGAAGGGACATCTCGTGCGGGCCGCCACCCGGGGCGACGGGGTGACGGGCGAGGATGTCACCGCCAACGTGCTCACGATCCGGTCGGTGCCGCGCCGGCTCGACTTCTACGCCTACGACGTGATGACCGCCGAGCACGCCGAGTTCGCGACGCAGCAGGAGATGCTGGACGCGCTCCGCGGCTGGGGCTTCCACGTCGAGAAGGACGTGTGGGTCGGGAAGGGGATCGAGGGGGCGATCGCGTTCCATCGCCGGCTCGGCGAGAAGCGCGAGGCGCTGCTCTACGAGATCGACGGCGCCGTCATCAAGGTCGACCGTCGCGACGCCCAAAGGCGGCTCGGGCTCAAGTCGCGCTCGCCGCGGTGGGCGGTGGCGTTCAAGTTCCCGCCGCGCATCGAGGTCACGCAGGTGCTCGACATCATCGTGCAGGTGG
>JAICGL010000022.1 GCA_025923175.1 Acidimicrobiia bacterium | reverse complement strand
GCCGCCGACGGCGAGTTCTCTTCGTAGCGGGACGCATCCTCGTACGGGTTGCCGATCTCCTGCTCCCAGGCGATCCCGTCGTCGGTCGCGCCGTGGAAGCCGCGCAGCTCCCACAGGGATGCGTGGGTGACGATCGCCTTGAAGCGGTCGGTGTGACCGGCCACCCAGTTGGCCATGTAGCCGCCGAACGAGCCGCCCATCGCCGCGGTCCGGTCGACGTCGATGTCGGGCCGGGCCACGGCGGCGTCCGTCGCCGCCATGAGATCGGTGTAGGGCTCGTCGCCCCATCGGCCCCGGCCTCGCTCCACGTACGCCTGTCCGTAGCCCGTGGACAGTGCCGGGTCGGGCAGCAGCACGGCGTATCCCCGGGCCACCATCAGCCAGGGGTTCCACCGCCAGTGCCAGCTGTTCCAGGAGGCGAGGGGCCCGCCGTGGATCCAGACCAGCAACGGCGCCGGGTTGGCCTCCGAAGCATCGACCGGCAGCGCCAACCACGAGTGGACGGGGGTGCCGTCGTCCGCTGTTGCGGTGATCTCCTCGACCCGGCCAGGCACGTCGAGGGGTAGACCGGGGGTCGGGATCGACCGTGGTTCCTGGTCGGCGGTCGTGGTGTCGAACGCCACGGCCTCGGGAGGCGAGGCCACGGTGCTGCGGAGGGCGTAGATCGTGGCGCCGTCGGGAGCCGGGCAGAGATTGGAGAAGGCGCCGCCCGGGGGACGGGGGGTGTCCCCCCGATCAGGGCGGCGTGAGCCGCCAAGGTCAGACGTCAGGCGGGTGACGTGCCCCGAGGCGACCTCGACCCGGAAGGCGGGCGCCCGCCCACCCTCGTCGGCCACGAAGTACACGGCCGAGGAGTCGGGAGCCCATTCCGGGCCGTGGGGCCAGAGGTCGAGGTCGGGAGTGAGGTCATGGCCCTCGCCGCTGGCGAGGTCGACGATCCACAGGGTCATCTGCTCGGCGTGGTCGGGGTCCCCGATGATCTCGCGGACGCAGACGGCGGAGCGCCCGTCCGGCGAGCAGCGGACGTCCCAATGGGCGGCGTCGCCGGCGCCGAGGGTGCGCTGCTCGCCGGTGGCGGTGTCGACCGCCACCAGGTTGGTGGCCAGATCCGTGGCGCCACTGCGGGTGTGCCACCCCGTGAGCACGGTGCCGCCGTCGGGCGTGACGTCGAATCCCACCTCGTCGTCGAGGTGTTGGCCGGTGCCGTCGAGCACCAGCTCCGCTTCGGGACGGCTGTCGTCGGGAGCCGGCGCCGGTATGCGATACAGGCGCTGGTCGCGAGGCCCGATGTAGTGGTCCCAGTACCGGATGGGATAGGCCTCGAACAGCTGGGCGGTGACGCCGGCATCCTTGCGGGCCTTGTGCTTCTCTGCATCCTCCTCGAGGGTGGCGCTGCCGGGGTAGGCCCCGACGCCGAGGACGACCGTGCCGCTCTCGCGTGCGACGGCCACGCCGGCGACGCCGGCCGGCGGATCGGCCAGCAGGCGGGCCTCTCCTCCGCCGGCGGGCAGTAGCCACAGCGCCGCCCGGTCATCGCGCTCGTCACCCTTCTTCGCGTCGGGATCGGGGCGGGCCGAGGTGAAGATGACGGACCCGTCCGGCAAGAAGGCGGCGTCGGACTCACCCTTGGCGGACCGGGTCAGCCGCAGGGGCGGTGCCTCCCCCGCCGGGTCCAGCTGCCACAGGGCCGTCTGGAACCTGGTGCCGTCTGGCGCCACCGTCGAGACCGACGTGACGAGGCGAGACCCGTCGGGCGAAAGGGCCAGCCCGGAGACCCGGGGCAGGGCGAGAAAGGCGTCGAGGTCGTAGGAGGCCATGACTTTGACGCTAATGCCTCGACCGGCAACATTCGGCGGCCTCACCAATGTCACCGGCCGAGGCATGCCGCCGGTCAGACAGCCACCCCGACTTTTTCGAAGGCCCGCTCCAGGGCGGCCGCCGGAGGGTCGTCGACACGCTCCAGGGGCCCTCCGCCGGCGGCAGGAAGGACGAACGTGAGACCGCCGGCCGCCTTCTTGTCCCGGCGCATCAACGTGACGAGGTCGGCGGCGGCCACGCCGTCCGGGGCGGCGGTCGGCAGGCCGAACCGGGCGAGCATCGCCCGGGTGGCGTCCGGGGCCTCGGCCGGGAGGCGGTCGAGGGCGGCGGCCAGCTCCGTGGCGAACACGAGGCCGACGGACACGGCCTCGCCGTGAAGGAGGCCGTAGTGGCCCAGCGTCTCGAGGGCGTGGGCCAGGGTGTGGCCGTAGTTGAGCGTGGCCCGCAGGCCGGTTCGCTCGTGCTCGTCGGCGGAGACGACCGCCGCCTTGATAGCCGCCGACCGGGCCACCACGTCGGTGAGGACTGCGGGGTCACGGGCCAGGAGGGCGGCGGCAGCGGTCTCGTCGGCCAGCGTGGCCGAGAGTTCGGCATCGCCCATGAAGGCGTACTTCGCCACTTCGCCGAGCCCGGCGCGGTACTCGCGATCGGCAAGGGTGGACAGGGTGTCGACGTCGCACAGCACGGCGAGCGGCTGGTGGAAGGCACCGACGAGGTTCTTCCCCTCGGGGAGGTTGACGCCGGTCTTGCCGCCGATGGCGGCGTCGACCTGGGCCAGCAGCGTCGTCGGCGCCTGGAGGCAAGCAACACCCCGGTGGTAGGCGGCGGCGGTGAAGCCCGCCGTGTCACCAACCACGCCGCCGCCGAGGGCCACGACGGCGTCGCCCCGGAGCAGGCCCCAGGCGGCGAATTGGCGACAGAGGGACTCCACGGTCGGCAGGCTCTTGGCCTCTTCGCCGTCGCCCATCAGGAAAAGCGCGGCTGCGGTGCCGGCGGCGTGGAGGGCGGCGAGCAGCGGTTCTGCGTACAGGTCGGCGATGTTCTGCTGGCTGACGACGGCGGCGCGGGCCCGCCCGGCGAGGGGGGTGGCCGCTCCTCCGAGCACCCCCGACCCGACGGAGATGTCGTAGCGGCGCGCGCCCAGCTCGACGCCGATGGTGCGTGTCACTGCACCGGCCACCCGGTGGCGACGAGGACGGCGGTGGCGGCCTGGCCCGGCGAACGGCCCGCGGTGTCGACGAGCACGTGGGCGGCAGACTTGTAAGCGTCCTCGCGCGCCCGGGCGATCTCGTCGAGGACCTGCTCGGTCGAGCGGCCCGGGGCCAGCAGCGGGCGGGCCGCGCCACCCGAACGGCGCATCGAGGCCGACACCCGCCGGGCCAGCTCCCGGGCGGGTGCCTGCAACCACACGACGAGCGCCAGCTGGCGGGCCAGGCCCCGGGTGATCGGGTCGAGAACGGCGCCGCCGCCGAAGGCGATCACGGCGTACGGCTGGGAGTCCAGGGCCTTGCGGACGGCCGCTGCTTCGAGCGTCCGGAATGCCGCTTCGCCTTCGCCGGCGAAGATGTCCGCCACGGTGCAGCCGGCTTCCTCCTCCACCATCTTGTCGGTGTCGAGGAATTGGCGGCCGAGGCGGAGCGCGAGGCGCCGGCCGACGGAGCTCTTCCCCACGCCCATCATCCCGATGAGAACGAGGTGGCGCCCATCATCCACTGGCACAGTGCCCATCAGGCCTTCAGCTGGTCGAGATAGCCCTGGTGGTTGCGAAGAAGCTCCGGCAGCGAGTCGCCGCCGAACTTGCGCAGCACCTCGTTGGCCAGGACGAGCGCCACCATCGTCTCGGCCACGACCCCGGCGGCGGGGACGGCGGTGACGTCGGTCCGTTCCTTGAAGGAGACCGTCTCGTCCTTGGTCTCGGTGTCGACCGTCCGGAGGACCGGCCGGTTCAGGCTGGCCAGCGGCTTCATGGCCACCCGGGCGACGAGCAGGGCCCCGGTGGTCATGCCACCCTCGGTGCCGCCGGCCCGGTCGCTGCCCCGGACGTAGGTCTCGGACCCGGCGTCCCACAGGATCTCGTCGTGGGCGTCGCTCCCCCGGCGGCCGGCCACGTCGAAGCCTTCGCCGATCTCGACCGCCTTCATCGCCTGGATGCTCATGAGGGCCTGGGCCAGGAGGCCGTCGATCTTGCGGTCCCAGTGGACGTGGGAGCCGATGCCCGGCGGCACGCCGTAGGCCAAGACCTCGACTACGCCGCCGAGCGAGTCGCCGGCCTTGGCCGCGGCTTTGATCTCGGTGATCATCGCCTCCTCGGAGGCCGGGTCGAAGCAGCGGACTTCGGAGGTGTCGACGGCCTCGAGGTCATCCGGAGTGGGGCGCCGCTCGGTCGAGGCGCGCGCTGCGCCGATCTGGATCACGTGCGACAGCACCGAGATCCCGAGGTGGGAGAGGAGCGTCTTGGCCAGCGTCCCGGCCGCCACGCGTGCAGCGGTCTCCCGGGCCGACGCCCGTTCCAGGACATCGCGAGCGTCGTCGAAGCCGTACTTCTGCATGCCGGCCAGGTCGGCGTGGCCCGGCCGGGGCTGGGTCAGCGGCTTGGCCGTGGCGCCGGGGGCGGGCGACATCTCCTCGACCCACTTCGGCCATTCCGTGTTGCGGATCAGGATGCTGACCGGGGAGCCGAGGGTGCGGCCGTGGCGGACGCCGGCGAGGACCTCGACGTCGTCGCGCTCGAAGCGCATGCGCGGGCCGCGCCCGTAACCGAGCCGGCGGCGGGCCAGCTCGTCGGCGATCTGCTCGATCGTGATCGGCAAGAGCGCGGGCAGACCCTCGACGATGACGACGAGGGCCTGGCCGTGGGACTCGCCGGCGGTCAGGTAGCGCAGCACGCCGGTCAGGCTACTGGCCGACCTCCGGAATCAGCGGGCCGGGGGCTTGACCGCCGGAGCAGCCTGGACCACCAGTGGCTGGAACGGATCGCGCGGCGGCGGGCCGGCCGGTGAGGACGGCGCCGTGGTGGTGGTCGTGGTCACCGGCGCCGCCGGCTTGACTCGAATCGTGGTGGTGGTCGTGGTGACGCGCCCGCCCTGGACCAACCCCGACTTCGCGACCGGCGGGTCGCCTCCCCCGCTGCTGCTGAGGAAGAAGGCGGCCAGGGCCAGGGATGGTGCGGCCAGACCGCCGGCAACCATGAGGAAGATCCGCAGGAACCTGCGTCCCCGGGCGCTCTTCACCTCCGGGACCGGCTCGTGCTGCTCGGGGAACTCGTCTGCCATCACGCACCTACCTTCGGGAGCGAAGCCGCGCCGGTCGAAAAGATGCGGGCCTTGATGTCGGCGTCAAGACGCGTCGGACCGGCGCCCTCGGCGGCTCCCGCGGACAGCTGCAGGCTGTCGATCACGACGAGCCGGTCGAGCAGTTCCAGCCGCCGCAGGTAGTCGAAGACCTGCTGGAACGTGCCAGAGACCTGCATGCCGATGCTGGTTGAACTGGGCCCACCGACGGAGGCGGGCGCTGGCGGCGCAGGCACGAACGACGACCATGCGACCTCCGCCGCCTTCGCCGTCTCATTGAGGGTGTCGATGGCGCCCGGAACATCTGGGTCGGCTGGGATGAGGCGGCCGAGGCGGGAAAGCTCCGCTTCCCGGGCTTGGCTGTCGCTGGCCAGCTTTCGGAGTTCGGTCAGGTTCCGACGGAGTTGCTGCTCCTGCTGGCGAGCTGCAACCAGCTCTTTGTGGGTCTCGGCCTTCGCCTTGGACTTCGGTGCCAGGAAGAAGCTGTTCCAGCCGTAGAGGAGAACGAGACCGACCATGACGGCCAGGGCGATCACGGCCTTGCCGCCGGAACGGCGGGTCGAGGCCTGCGGCTTGGCGCTGCGGCGGCCGGGCTTCACAGGGCCGCCTTCGCCAGCCGGGAAGCCCGGTCGGAACGCGCCGCAGGTGTGATCGTTGCCGACGAACTGAAGCCCACCGTTCCCGCCCCGCCTTCCGCGGTTTTCGTGACGGCTCCGGTGATCGTGACCCCCGACAGCGACGGGTCTTTCCCGACCTCGCGGAGCCAGTCGGCTGCGTCGGGAAAATCAAGGCCGGCGACGCTGACCTGCAGGGTGCCGATGCCGGCCGCCGCACCCTTCGCCGTCGTCGAGGAACCGGCCGCCTTGGGCGCCTCCGCCGGATCAGGTGTTTTGTCCTTCGACGTCGATGCCTTGTTGGCCGGAGTCGTGGACGCCGCCACGGCCGCACCGGCCGCAGGCTTGGTCGAAGTGACCTGGGCGTTGAAGGACCGGATCCACGCCCCAGAGGGCATGTGGCGGACGAAGTGGTCGAGGAACCGAGTCCAAGACACGTCGCTGGCGAGCGCCGACTGCACCTGCTTGCGTCCGTTCTCGAGGTCGCTGCTCAACTTGCTGAGCTCGCTGAACTGGCCGATCTCCTTCTCTACCCTGGCGACGGCCTTCTTCTGTGCGGCCAGGGCGCTGCGCTCGCTGCGCACCGCCAGGACGGAGCGGACGCTCAGCCCCCCGAGGAGCACGGCGATCACCGCAGCGGCCACGGCCAGGCGCCGCCCCATGTCCCCGGTGATGCGCAAGGGGGACCGCTTGACCGGCGGGCACAGGTCGATCTGCCAGCCTTCGGCTGCGGCCGCGAGGGCCAACCCGGCGGCCACGGTGTGGTCGGCCCAGTCACCGGGACCGGCGGCAGGCTCGGGGCTCTCGAGGCCCTGCACGACACCCCACTCCACCGGCGCGCCGACCAGGAGGGCCAGACGGCCAGCGATGTCGCCGGCCCGGGCTCCACCGCCGGTCAGGACGATCCGCTGGAGGGGGCGCTCGGATTGGGCGATCCAGTAGGCGAGACCGCTCTGGATCTCGCCGAGGATGCCGGCCAGGCGTAGCTCCACGATCCGGGCGGCGCGGGCGTCGGAGACATCCCGCTTGGCCGCCTCGGCGGCGTCGGGCTCGAGGCCCAACTCCTCTGCGATGGCAGCAGTGAGCATGTCGCCGCCAGCCTGGACCGTGCGGACGAACTTCGGCCGCCCCGCCTCATGGACCACGACGGTGGTGAGGGCGGCGCCGACGGAGACGATGGCCTCGGCCGGAACCGGCTGCGGCGGGGGCGGGATCGCCCCGTCCTCGACCTCGGGCGCCTCCTCGACGGCCACCGGCCCGGCGGGCTTGTTCAGGGCCAGGACCAAGGCGAAGGGGATGAGGTTGACGGCCACGGCCCGGACGCCACCGGCGGCGACGGCAGCCAGGAGCCCGTCCAGCGTCGAGCGGTGGGCCGCCACGACGAGGACCCGCACCATCGGCGGCGAGCCCGGTTCGCCCGGAGGCGCCGGCTCGAGGACCGCGTGGTCGAGGACGGCCTCTTCAAGGGGGATCGGGATGTGGTCGGCGGCCGAAAAACGCACCGCTCCGGCCATGTCCTCGTCAGGCATCGCCGGCATGTCGATGACCCGAACGACGACCCGGGGGCCGGTCAGCCCGACGCGGACCTCGCGGGACCGGAGGCCGGTCTGGCGCCACAGCTCCGCGATGGCGGCGCCGACGGCGGCGGGGTCGGCGACCTCACCGTCCCGGACGGCGCCGGGAGGCAGGGGCACTTCCCCGACCCGGGTGACGACTGGTCCGGACCCGGAGCGGCCGCGTCGGCCACCGGCCCGGTCAAAGGCGACCTCGACGACGCGGACCGCACTGGTCGCGACATCGAGGCCGAGCACACGCTCGGCCATGGTGATCGCCCGCTACACGCCGTACGAACGGTCGCCGAGATAGCTCTCGACGTCCGACCGGCGGATGCGAAAGTTCTTCCCGACGCGTATGGCCGGGAGGTCTCCCGCCTTGATCAGGCGGTAGACCGTCATGTTCGACACTCGCATGAGCTCAGCTACCTCTCTCACCATGAGAAGTCGGTCGCCGAGGCTCTCCGCTGGCCTCAATCCATCGTGCTCGATGGCCACGGTGACACCTTAGCAACCAATACTTGACAATGACAACGGGCAAAACTGTGAAGGACAGTTACGCGCCCGTGTACCACCGGAGAATCGGATCGCCCCAGAGGATCGTGAGCATCGCCCCGAGGGCCAGGAACGGCCCGAACGGCACGACGTCCTTGCGGCTCTTGACCTTCGTAGCGATCAGCGTGACCCCCACGACGGCTCCCAGGAGGAAGGCCAGGAAGCCGCCGAGAAACACCTGCCCCCAGCCGAGCCAACCGAGGTACAACCCGAGCGAGAAGGCGAGCTTCACGTCGCCCATCCCCATCCCCTTCGGATAGAGGATGTTGAGCAACAGGAGGAAGGCGAAGTAGGCCACGCCTCCCAGCAGGGTGCGTCCGAATCTCCAGCCGTTTCCCTCGGCGACGGCGGCCACCCCCAGGAGGGCGAGAGCCGACACCGTGAGCGGGGCGGTGATCCGGTCGGGGACGATGAAGTGCTCGAGGTCGATGATCGAGATGGCCAGCAGGGCAGCGGTCAGGACCAGGTAGGCGGGCAGCTCCCACGATGCTCCGAACCGGGCGGCGACAGCCAGGAAGAGGACTCCGCAGCCCGCCTCCACCAGCGGGTACCGGACCGGGATCGGATTCTTGCAGTGCCGGCACTTCCCCGAGAGGAAGAGCCACGACAGCACCGGGACGTTGTCGCTCGGGCTGATGGGGGTCTCGCACTGCGGGCAGTGCGACGGGGGTCGCACGACCGACTCCTTGCGAGGAACCCGCCAGATCACCACGTTGAGGAATGACCCGATCGCCAGGCCGAGCACTGCGGAGAACACGACAACCACTCCGTCCATGGGAAAGGAACCTAACCGGCGGAACGGGCGGGACCCTGGAGTCCCGCCCGTTCCTGATCAGAAGATCAGCCGATCGCCGGTTGGGATTACAGCACCGTCCAGGCGGCGTCGCCGTCGGCCGGGACATCAGCGACAGCAGCGCTGCACTCGCCCGCCGGGACACCCGAGACCTTGGCCTGGTAGCTACCAGGGATGGTGTTCGTGGCGCTGAGAGGAGTGTTGACGTGGCGGATGAAGAAGCAGTTGTTGCTCTTCGACAGGACCGCCAGATAAATCTTGTCGTTGGTGCTCGCTGTCTGAGCGACCCGAACTGAGACCGTCTTCTCAGCCAGGGAATCGGTGGTGTCAGGCACGAAGCTGAGGCTCGGCTCCTCGTTCGTGAGGGCGGTGACCATCTCAGCCGTGTCGAAGTATGCCTGGTTGTCGGAGAAGACGGCGGTGGCCGACGACAGCGCGTTGCGGATGTTGGACTTGGCCGCCGCGTCCTGGGCCCGGCCCCGGGCGCCAAGGAAGGCGGGGATGGCAATACCGATCAGGATGGCGATGATCATGACCACGACCATCAGCTCGATGAGGGTGAACCCGCCTTGCTTGTCCTGCTCCTGCCGGGCAGCCAGGCGGCGCTGGATCGCTTCGATCACTGTATTCCTTTCCGTTGGTAGCCCGGCTGGCCGGTCAGGCCCCGTGGCTTTGCGTCCCCGACTTCCGGCGGGTTTGCCGTTTCATGGAGTGAGCAACCTGCTCATGGTGTTGATCGGCCCTTAACGAGCCCGGTTGAGGAGTGCAATGCGTCCGGAGCACCCAAGGATGGACATCGCGTCGATGATGCGGCGCGTTTGCTGCCAGTTCGCCCCGGGTACCGCGCCGTCATGAACGCGATCACGTTGCTGAAGAACGACCACAAGGCGGTCGAGCAGCTCTTCAAGCGGTTCGAGAAGGCTGGCCCGCGAGCGGTGAAGACGAAGCAGGACATCGTGGAGCGGATCGTGCGCGAACTCTCGATCCACGCTGCGATCGAGGAGATGGTCCTCTATCCGGCCATCCGCGAAGCGGCCGAGAACGGCGATATCGACAAGATGGTTCTCGAGTCGCTGGAGGAACACCACATCGTCAAGTGGGTCCTGTGGGAGCTCGAGCGGATGAGCCCCGACGATGAGCGCTTCGACGCCAAGGTGACGGTGCTGATCGAGAACGTCCGCCATCACGTCGCCGAAGAGGAGACGGAGCTCTTCCCCCAGGTGAACCAGGTGTACGGCCGGGCGCAGCTAGCGGACCTCGGTGAGGCCATGGAAAACCTCAAGAAGACGGCGCCGACGCATCCGCACCCGCGCTCGCCTGACGAGCCGCCGGGCAACCTCGTGGCCGGCGCCGGAGCTGCCCTGGTCGACAGGGCCCTCGACGTGGGGCGAAAGCTGGTCCGTCGGGCGTCGTGACGGAGGTTGCCCTAGCCCCCATCAATCTTGCCGATGATCGAGAACATCGGCATGTAGAGCGCCACGACCATGCCGCCGACCGCCACACCCATGACGACGATGAGGAGCGGCTCGATGAGCGACGTGAGAGCGTCGACGGTCGCTTCGACCTCGGCGTCATAGAAGTCGGCGATCTTCTCGAGAAGCTCGTCGAGCGCGCCGGTCTCCTCGCCGACGGCGATCATCTGGGTCACCATCGGGGGGAAAACTGGATGGGCTTCGAGCGGCCGGGCCAGTGACTCGCCGGATTTCACGGCTGCCTGGGTCTCGGCCACGGCGTCGGCCACAATCGCATTGCCGGCCGTCTCCGAGACGATCTCGAGAGCGTCGAGGATCGGAACACCGGATCTCACCAGCGCGGCCAGCGACCGGGAGAACCGGGCCAGTGCCGTCTTGTGAGCCAGTTGGCCGAAGACAGGTGCCCGCAGCTTCAAACCATCCCAGCGACGCCGACCATCCGGCGTCGCGACGTAGCGCCGGAGCGACCAGACACCGAAGCCGGCCCCGAGGATCACGAGCGGGAAAAACTTCTTTACCGCATTGGAGACGGCGATCAGGATCAGCGTCGGCGCCGGAAGCGTGGCGTCGAGGTCGCCGTACATCCCTTTGAACATCGGGACGACGAAGATCATCATGGCGATCACGATCAACACCACGATGGCCCCGACCGCGACGGGATAGGTCATCGCCGACTTGACCTTGCGGCGCAGCGCGACCTGCTGCTCGATGGTCGTAGCCAGCCTCAGCAGCACGGTGTCGAGCGAACCGCCCGTCTCGCCCGAGCGGACCATCGCCACGTAGAGACGGGAGAAAGCCTTCGGGTGCTTGGCCAGCGCAGCGGAGAGGGATGCGCCGCGCTCGACGTCCTTGCGCACCTCGCCGATGATGCGGGCCAGTTCCTTGTTCTCTGTCTGGTCGGCCAGGATCGACAGCGACCGGAGCAACGTCAGGCCGGAGTTGATCATCGTGGCGAACTGGCGCGAGAAGACCGCTACGTCCTTGATCTTGACCCTGCCGGAGAGGAAGGGGATCTTGATCTCTCGGGCCGCCAGGCTCTTGCTTGCGCTGTTCTCGATCGAGACGGGCACGTAGCCCATCTGGCGCAGCTTGCCAGCCACGATGGCGACGCTCTCCGCCTCGAGCGTGCCGGTGACCAGCCTTCCCTGGGCGTCGCGGACCTTGTAGGAGTACGTCATCGCGTCAGCGGCCGAGAAGGCGGCGGAGGTCGTCGGCGTTGGCCGCCCGTTCCAGCGCGACGTCGAACGTGATTTTCCCGGCCCGGACGAGCTCGGCCAGGGACTGGTCCATCGACCGCATGCCGAACCGTGCACCGGCCTGCATGGCGGAGTAGATCTGGTGAACCTTGCCCTCCCGGATCAGGTTGCGCACGGCCGGGGTCGCCACCATGACTTCGATGGCCACGGTGCGCCCCGTCCCTCCGACAAGCGGCACAAGCTGCTGGGTCACGACGCCCTGCAGCGATGTCGCCAACTGCACCCGGATCTGCTGCTGCTGGTGGGCGGGGAAGACATCGATGATCCGGTCGACGGTCTGGGGAGCGTCCTGGGTGTGGAGGGTGGCGAAGACGAGGTGACCCGTCTCGGCAGCGGTCAGGGCGGTGGAGATCGTCTCGAGGTCGCGCATCTCGCCGACCAGGATCACGTCGGGATCCTGGCGCAGCACGTGTTTGAGAGCCTGGGCGAAGGAGTGCGTGTCCTCCCCCACCTCCCGCTGGTTGACCACCGCCCGCTTGTGCTGATGGAGAAACTCGATCGGGTCCTCGACCGTCATGATGTGGACGGGCCGCGATGTGTTGATCACGTCGATGAGACTGGCCAGCGTGGTGCTCTTGCCGGAGCCGGTCGGGCCGGTGACGAGGACGAGACCCCGGGTGAGACCGGCGAAGTTGCCCACGGTCTCGGGGAGGCCGAGAGCGCCGAGGGGGACGATCTCGTGCGGGATAACCCGCATGACGCACCCGACGGAGTCGCGCTGTAGGAGCAGGTTGACCCGGAACCGTCCGACGCCAGGGATGGAGTGCGACGTGTCGAGTTCGAGCTCGTCCTCGAAGCGCTCCCGCTGCTTCTGGTTGATGACGGCGTACATCAGCTCCCGGATCCGGTTGCCGTCGAGCACCGGGTACTCGGTGAGAGGCGACATCTCGCCTCGCAGCCGGATCACCGGGTGGCAGCCGGCGGCGAGGTGAAGGTCGGAGCCACCGAGCTCGACGACCCGCCGCAGGATGTCGTCGACGTGGAGCGGGGCCGGAGCGAACGGGCCGGTGGCGTCGCGCTCGATCGGCTTGGGGGCAAAGGTGACGCGCAGCGGCTGCTCGTTGGGTTCGTACACGGCGACCTCCTTGTCTCGGTGATCGGCCTGCGGAACGAACCCTTGAAAACTGATGAGAGTGTTAATCCGCCGGTGGTCGGTTGGTGCCGTCCACTACCCTTGGGCCTCCTTGGGGACTTCGACGGCAGTTGAGCCGATTAACGCGGAAACGGGCTGGTTGCGGAGCCTTTGGGCCCGCATCACGGCGCGGCTGACGCTCGGCATCACCGAGGGTCAGCCCATCTTTCCGCTGGTGGTGCTCTTCGGGCTCAACGCCGTCGACGAACTCGACAAGACGGCATTCAACGTGCTGGCGCCGGAGATCCGCCGATCGTTCGGCCTCGGCATCTCGGGGATCCTCGGGCTGGTGGCGGTGATCGAACTGGTGGCCATCCTGCTCGGGCTCCCGCTCGCCTACTGGGCCGATCGCCGGTCGCGGGTGCGCCTGGCCGCCGGCGGCGCCACGCTGTGGGGCTCCTTCTCGCTGGCGACCGGTCTGGCCCCGTCGGTGGGTGTGCTGGCTGCCTCCCGGGCCGGGGCGGGCATGGGCCGGTCGGTGGTGACGCCGACGCACTTCTCCCTGCTGGCCGACTACTACCCGCCCGAGATCCGGCCGAAGGTGTATGGCACGCACCGGGCGGCCAACTCCGTGGGGCAGTTCGTCGGCCCGATCCTGGCGGGTGCGCTGGCGCTCTGGCTGGGCTGGCGGGCGCCGTTCGTCCTCTTCGTCGTGCCGACGATCGTCCTCGTCGTGCTGGCCATGCGGCTCCACGAGCCGGCCCGCGGAGGCCACGAACGCCGTGCCGCCGGGGCAGCCGAGGCGGTCTGCCAGACCGAGGAGGAGCCGCCGGGTTTCGTCGAGGGGTTCCGGATGCTGTGGCGGATCCGGACGCTGCGGCGCATCTGGTATGCGCTGCCCTTCGCGGCCGCCGTGATCGTGGGGTTGGGGTCGCTGTTCGCCATCTTCTACGAGCAGGAGTTCGGGCTGAACTCCGCCCAGCGGGGCTTCGCCGCCGCGGTGACCGAGCCGGCTCAGATCCTGGGGCTGGTGCTGGGGATTCCTCTCGCCAACCGCCTGCTGAAGAGGGATCCGTCGCTGGTGCTGCGGTTCGTCGCCCTCGTCGGAGTCGTGCTGGCCGCCTGCTTTGCCACCCTGTCGGTGACGCCGTACCTGGCGGTCGTGCTGGCCATGAACATGGTGATCGCAGCCTCTGCCGCCGTGCTCTCGCCGGGCGTGTACTCAGTGCTGTCGCTGGCCCTTCCGCCCCGGGCCCGGTCGCTGGGCTTCGCCTTCTCGGCCTTATGGATCCTGCCCGGCCTGGCGCTCTACCCGTTGATCGGCCACGTTGCCGACACGGAAGGGATCCGCACAGCCTTCTTCGGCCTGTCGGCCCCGCTGCTGCTGGCCGGCTTCCTGCTCTCCACCGCCAGCCGATTCGTCAACGACGACATCCTCCGGGCCCGCGCCGCCGCCCGGGTCTCGGCGGAGGAGCGCTTGGCCGAGACGACGCCCTTCTGAAATCATCGGGTTCCGTGGGGGGAGCCGAGAGAGGGCAGGGCACGCCTCGTCCGGGCGGGCCGAGCAAGTTCACGGTTGCGCTGGCCCAGTCACTGGCCCGCTACCGCTATGTGATCGGTCTGGCGGCGGCCATCCTCCTCGTGCTCGCGCTCCTGCCGACCCGGGATCCCGACGGCGCGGCAGCCGGCAGGCCCGGCGGCGGCGGCACCGGTTTCACGGTGATCGACCCGACATCGCCGAAGAAGCCGGCGTCGCGCCCGCGCCGGCCGGCGCCTCCGGTCGAGACGTCCCGGGGGACGGCCGCCGAGGCTGCTCCCGACGGCGGGCGGGTGGCGGCCGGGTCCCGCCCGCCGGGCACGACGGCGACCACCCGCCGGGCTGCGGCGGCCGCCAGCGCTCCGGCGCTGCTGCCGAGCCCGGCCTGTGACGCTGCCACCGGCCGCCTGGCGGTCCCTTCCCGGTTCGCGCCGCCGTGTGTGGCCTCGGTCGCGTCGAACGGCGGCGCAACATGGGCCGGGGTCACGGCGACGACGGTCACCGTTGCCGTGTACCTCGCCCGGGGCAGCGTCGCCTCCCAGGCCCTGGCGGCAGCGGCCGGGAACCGGGACACTCCCGACGAGGTCTCCGCCACCTACCGGTCGTTCACCGACTACTTCGAACGGCACTACCAGACGTGGGGCCGGCGGCTGCGACTCGTCTTCGTGACGCCGTCGGGCGCCGACGACGACCCGGTCCGGGCCCGGGCCGACGCAATACGGGTGGCCGCCGAGATCGGCGCCTTCGCCTCGTGGGGCGGGCCGACCCGCACCTCGGCCTACGCCGCGGAGCTCGCCGCCCGCCGCGTGGTGTGCATCTGCGCCGTTCCCGAGCCCGACGCCTGGTACCAGGCCCGGGCGCCGTACGTGCTCTCGCCTGCACCGACGATCGGGCAACGGATCAGCCTGCAGGCGGAGTATGTGGCCAAGCGGTTGGCGGGCCGGCCGGCCCGCTTCGCCGGTGATGTGATGCTGGCGGCCCAGACCCGGGCGTTCGGCCTCGTCTACGAGGACACGCCGGGCCAGGTCGGCCTGCACGGCGCCGAAGCCCTGGAGAAGGCGCTGCGTCGGGCGGGTGTGGAGCTGTTGGACTCGGTCGGGTTCAGCGGCGCGGCCACGGCTCCGGCGACGGGCTCGGCCGAGGCCCGCAAGGTCGTGAGCCGGCTGCGCCAGTCCGGCTCGACCAGCGTCCTGTACGTGGGTGACGGCCTGTTCCCGGTGTTCATGGCCCAGGAGGCGACCCGGCAGGGCTACAGCCCCGAGTGGGTGCTGCTGGGGCCGAGCGGGGCCGGCGGGGCGGGTGACGGGCTGACCGACTTCGACACGACCTTCTCCGGCCGCACCTACGACCAGACCCAGTGGGCCCACGCCTTCGGCCTCTCCTTCTCCGGCGCTCGCCTGGCACCCGGCCAGGGCGAGGCGTGGCGGCTCCATGCCTGGCACTCCGGCAGTGCGCCGCCCGCCCGGGCGTCGCACGCCCTGATCTACCGGGCGCCGTGGGTCTTCTTCACCGGCCTGCACATGGGCGGGCCGCAGCTGACCCCGGCTTCGCTGGCCGACGGCCTGTTCCGTCTGCCGCCCGCCGGCCGGGGAATGGTCACGAGCCCGTCGGTGTCGTTCGGCCGGCACGACATCTGGGCCGGCGACGACTACGGCGCCGCCGACGACGTGACCGAGCTGTGGTGGGACGCCGCCGCCGCCGGCCCGGACGAGGCCGGCAGCGCCGGCGTGGGGATGTACCGCTACGCAGATGGCGGCCGCCGCTACCTCCCCGGCCGGCAACCCGCCGCCGACACCGCCGCCTTCACCCGCGCCGACAGCGTCACGCTCTACGAAGAAACCCCTCCCTCCGACCGCCCCCCGTCCGACCCCCGCCCCGACAGTCCACCGCCCCCGCCAAAATTGCGGTCCTAACCGCGGGG
>JAICGL010000021.1 GCA_025923175.1 Acidimicrobiia bacterium | reverse complement strand
TCGGGTCGTGGTTATTGGTTGGTGGCGTCGGACGGAGGTGTCTTCTCGTTCGGGGATGCGGGGTTCTTCGGGTCGACGGGGGCGATCCGGTTGAACCGGCCGATCGTGGGGATGGCGGCGACGCCGTCGGGTCGTGGTTACTGGTTGGTGGCGTCGGACGGAGGAGCGTTCACCTTCGGCGACGCGACCTTCTTCGGCTCGCAGGGAGGGGCCACGCCGTCCGATCCGATCGTTGCGCTGGCCGCCACACCCACCGGACGGGGTTACTGGATGGCTTCGGCGGCCGGAGCCGTGAAGGCCTTTGGTGATGCGGTGGCGGCCGGAAGCCTGTCGACCCGGCCCAACCTGCCGGTCGTCGGCCTGGCGCCGACACCGTCGGGCAAGGGCTACTGGATGGCCGCCGCCGACGGAGGAGTTTTTGCCTTCGGCGACGCCGTGTACCACGGGCCCGCTTGATCGTCGAAGACGTACCGGCGAAGGCCACCCACGACCTCCGGTGGCGGATCCTGCGGGGGAGTAGACCGGGTGCGCGGGTGGAGTTCCCCGAGGACACCCGGCCCGGTGCGTTCCACCTCGCAGTGCTCCACGCCGACACGATCCTGGCGGTGGCCAGCTTCAGCACCGAAGCGACGCCCTACCGGCCCCGGCGTTCGGCGATCCGCCTGCGGGGAATGGCCGTCGACGGGCCCTTCCAGCAGCACGGCATCGGCCGTCTCCTCGTGACAACGGTCGTCGACCGTCTGCGGACCGAAGGCGTTGACGTGCTGTGGTGCAACGCTCGCGACAGCGCCGCCGGCTTCTACGCCCGCCTCGGCTTCGAGGTCGAAGGTGAAGGCTTCGTCCTGCCCGAGAGCGGCATCGCTCACCACGTCATGGTGCTCGATCTTTAGGACGGTTCGTCCCGGCGTTTGCTTCATTCCAGCTTGTGCCCGCCGATCGCAGGTGCCTGAGAGAGGCAACTGCCAAGGAGGGCACAATGAGACTCAGCCTCCCCAGGAAGATGCTGCTGAGCGTCGGAGTGGTCGCCGGTCTCGGCGCCCTCGCCGGTGCCGGCACCTTCGCCACGTTCACTGCGCAGACGACAAACCCGTCGAACACCTTCGCCAACGGCACGCTGGTGTTGAGCAACAAGGTCAACTCCGGTGCGGTTTGCTTGTCAACCGGCGGCGGCACAACCGACTCGAACTCCAACGGTTCCTGCAGCACCGCCTTCAACCTGGCGGTCAAGGCGCCGGGTGACTCGGGCACCACCGACATCACGCTCGAGAACATGGGCAGCCTGGCCGCCTCGGCGCTCAAGGTCTTCTCGGCCTCGTGCACCGACGCCAACGCTGCTGGCGAGAACTACCACGGCACCGGATCGCCGTGCGGGATCGTCCAGATCTACATCCAGCAGTACTCCGACGCCTTCACCACCCCGTCGGCCTGTCTCTACGGAGGTGCAACGGGTGCGACCTGCGACTTCTCCGATACCGCGAAGACGCTGTCATCCTTCGTCGCCGACCACATCAACCTGGCCGGCGGCCTGTCAGCAGGCTCCCTGGCCGCCAGCGGCGGCGCCGACACCACGTGGGTGCGGATCGGCGTGAAGTTGCCGTCCACTGCCGACAACACCTACCAGGGCCGGTCGGCGTCCATGGCGCTCAACTGGCACATCACCCAGTAAGCCGATGTCATGAGTACGGCCGTACTCACCCCTGCCGCCGCCGCGCCGGTACCGGTCATCCGACTGGTGCCGGCGGCGGCGCGTCTCGTCGTCAGAGCCGCGATCGGCGTTGTGTCGCTCGGCCTCCTGACCCTCGTGATCGGGCCTCGCCTGTACCCGTTCCAGACGTTCTACGTGCGCACGGGCAGCATGTCGCCCGCCATTCCCGTCGGGGCGCTCGTTGTCGCCACCCGGGCATCCGCCGATGACTTGAACCCGGGCGACGTGATCGTCTTCCAGCGGCCCGACCGGCCGGGGATGATGGTCGTCCACCGCATCGACGCGGTCGAGCAGAGGGCCTCAGGGCCCGTCTTCATCACAAGGGGCGACGCCAACGCCAGCCCCGACAGCTGGGAGGTTCCCGCCACCGGCGACGGGTGGCGGGCCGTCCAGTCGATCGCCCGGGCGGGTTTCGTCCTCGGTTGGCTTGACGCCGGCACGAGTCGGCGAGGCTGGCTGGGCAGCCTGGCGATCGTTGCCGCCGTCTACGCCCTGATCGTCATCTGGCGGAGCGAGGATTCGTGAGGCGGCGCCTACTCCGGGGACGGCGTAGCCAGGCGTTGCTGGCGCTGGCGTCGCTCGCCCTGGGGGCGGCTCTCGCCGGATCGGGCGTCATGGCAACCTGGACGGCCGCCACCAGCGCCGGCAACACCCTGGCGGCGGGGACCGTACTGATCGCGCTCGGCAACACCGGCGCCTCCACCAACCGGCTCACGGTGAACGCCTCGGGCCTCGTGCCCGGCGACACGGTGCAGCGCTCGTTCGACATCACCAACACCGGTAGCCAGGACCTGGCATCGGTGGCGCTGACCACCACGCCCTCGCCGTCGTCGCTCCTCGACTCCGACACCACCCACGGCCTCCAGATGGTCATCGACCGCTGCTCGGTGGCCTGGACCGAGTCGGGTTCGTCTCCCGCCTTCACCTACAGCTGCGGCGGCTCCACCACGACGATCGTCACCAGCCGGCCGGTCATCCAGTCCGGCCTGCCGATGAGCGGGCTCGGCGCCCTCACCGCCGGCGGCACCGACCACCTGCGCCTGACGTTGACCTTCCCCTCGACTGCTGGAAGTTCGTTCCAGGGTCTCAGCTCGTCGATGACCTACAGCTTCCTCGGTACACAGCGGGCGGGGACCGCCCACTAGCGGTGCGCCACGTCGTCCGCCTTCTCGTGGCAGTGGCGCTGATCGCCGTTGCACCGGCCGCCCTGGCGGCCTTCACCAGCACAACCAGCGCGGCCAACACCGTCGCCACTGCCGCCGACTGGACCGCTCCCTCCGTCGGCAGCACGGTCATCGCCAAATCGACCGGCTACCTGGCCGGTTCCATCAAGCAGGGCGGCACCTACCACGTCTACGCCAATGTGACCGACGGCGGGAACCCCCCGAGCGGTATCGCGACGGTGAGGTCGGATGTCAGCGCGGTCACGTCCGGTCAGACGAGCCTGACCCTCACGGCCGGCTCCTACTCGGTCAACGGAGTCAGCTACGGCTACCGGAGCGCGGCGCTGACGGCCGGCAGTCCGTTGTCGGGCACGAAGGCCTACACGATCACCTCGACCGACGCTCTCGCCTACAGCAACCTCCAGACGGGATACAGCGTCGCCCTCGACAACACGGCGCCCACGGCGACCGGCCTCTCCACCGGCAATGCAGGGGGCGGTAACCACGGCCTGGCTGAGGCCGGCGACACCATCACCTTCACCTTCAGCGAGCAGATCGACCCGCAGTCGATCCTGGCGGGCTGGACCGGTGCGTCGACCAACGTGACGGTGGAGTTCCAGGACGGCGGCTGCCTCCTGGTCCTGTGCGGCAGCGACAGCTTCACGGTCCCGGGCCTGCCCTTCGGCACCGTGAATCTGGCCAGTGCCGGGTACTACGGCTGCACCGTCATCGGGATCGTCTGCGACAAGACCCCGGCCTCCTTTGTCAACTCGCCCATGGTGGCCTCCACGAACACCATCACCATCACGCTCGGGACCCGCAGCGGTGGGAACGGGTCGTTCAACGACGTGGGCAGCAACAACGACATGGCCTGGGACTCCACCACCACGCCCTACGACGCCGCCGGCAACGCCGCCTCCGGGAACACCTTCACCGAGACCGACAACGACTTCGAGTTTTAGCGCCTCTATTCTCCCGCCGTGGCGAACTGGCGGAGCATGGTCGGGCGACGAACCTTCACGAGGCCCAGCGTCGACGGCGATGTCCTCAGCCGCACGCCCGACTGGCTGTGGCCGTACTGGGTGGAGCGTCAACTTGACCCGGAGTCGCCGTCCTACGTCCCGCGGGCGCCGGGGCCCTTTCCCGTCAACATCACCCACCGGAACTGGACCGGGGTCGGGAACCTGGCCTCGCCGTGGACGGCGATCGTCGATCCTCGCGGCCTCGTCACTCCCTGGGTCGGCGGCTGGTCACTCGACTGGTGGGTCGGCGCCGAGGACCGCTGGCACCTCCCGAGCCGGGAACCCGCCGTCCGCCAGTCACGGGCGGGTCCCGCTCCGGTGGTGGAGACCGCGATGCGCATTCCCGGTGGCGACGTGGTCCACCGCACGTACGCGATCCCGGCATCTCCCGCAGACGGCACGGGCGAGCTCGTCATCGTGGAGGTGGAGAACCAGTCGGCCGTCCCGGTGGCGGTCGCCTTCGCCGTCCGGCCCTACAACCCTGACGGGCTCGTGGCGCTCGGGATGATCGAGGTCGACGAACACACCGTCCTCGTCGACGGGCGTCCTGCCCTGCACCTGCCGCGACCGCCGGTCGGCGTGGCCGGGTCGATCCTGGTGGCGGGCGATTGCGTGCACCGGGTCACCGGCGGTCAGGCCACGCCACCACCCCTCGACGTGGAGGACCCCGAGGGCCTCGCCCAGGCAGCGGTCGTCTACCCGCTCCCGCACCGCACCACGATCCGGGTGGCGATGCCGCTCGCGCCCGAGCGGCCCCGGTCGTCGGCGGCCGTCCCTCGCAGGCACACCCGTGGCGAGCTTCCTCCGGCACTCGACACGACCCGCTGGCCGGCGGCGGACGACGTGGCCCGCGGCTGGCAGGCCCATCTCCGGCGCGGGTTGCGGGTGGAGCTGCCCGACCCCCGTCTTCAGGCGGCGATCGACGCCAACCGGGCCGACCTCCTGCAGTTCCACGCCGGCGACCACGTCACGCCTGCGCCGTGGAGCGGCGGGGATCCTTCGGTCCTCCAGGCCGCCTCGATGGTGGTGACGCTCGACCGCTTCGGCTTCTCCTCCGAGGCGGGACAGGTGCTGCGGGCCCGGCCGTGGAGGGCGCCGGGCTCCGACTCCGGCCGCCTGCGCAATTGGGAGGCCCACGCCGGCGCCCTCTGGGCCATCGCCGAGCACTACCGGCTGACCGGCGACTCCGCCCTGCTCGGCGAACTCATCCCAGCCGTGCGGGAGGGAGTGCGGGTCCTCCTGGGGCATCACGTGGTCGCCAACCTCCCGTACGAGGACGGGTTCTGGTTCGTGCGGGCCCTCGTCGACGGTGCCTGGCTGCTGCGCCTCGCCGGCGACGGCCCGTCGGCCCAGGAGGCGGAGACGGCTGCCGGTCAGTTGCGTGAGGTCATCACCGCTTCCCTCGACCATGTCGCCGCCCGTCTCGGCCGCGTCGCCATGCCGGCCGCCCCCGACCAGACCTTCGACGCCGGCATGATCGGCGCGCTCGTGGCGTGCGCCCCGCTCGGCCTCCTCCCGCCCGACGACCCCTGGGTGATGGGCACGCTCGACGTGCTGCGCGAGCGCTTCTGCTTGAAGGACGCTTTTTTCGACGGCCTCGCCCGCACGGGCCTCATCCCGACGCTGACGCTTCGGATCGCCCGCTGCGAACTCGAGAGCGGCGACCCGAAGGCATGGCGCCGGGTGCGGTGGCTGCTCGACGCTGCCACGCCCACGTTCGTATGGCCGGAAGCCATCCACCCCCGCCTCGGAGGTGGCTGTCTGGGAGACGGGCATCACGGCGGGTCGGCGGCTGCCTTCCTCGGTTTCATCCGCCAGGTGCTGGTGCGGGAGACGCCGGCCGGGGGCGTGGCCCTCGCCTCGATTTTCCCGCCGGAATGGACAGGCCAGCCGCTCGAGGTCCACGACGCCCCGACGCACCACGGTCGCATCTCCTACGCGCTGCGCTGGCACGGCGACCGCCCCGCGCTGCTCTGGGATTGCGAACGGCCCGGTGTCACGCTGACCGTGCCGGGGCTCGACCGGTCGTTCTCGACTGCGGAACAGTCCGGCGAAGCGCTGCTGGCTCCCTATCGGGCCCGGGTACCTATCCCGCTTCAGGAGGCCGACTAGCCCTGACGGAGACGATCTCTCCGGAGCGGAGGCCGATGGTCTCATCGCCGACCGTGGCGGAGGCCGGCCCGGAACCGGGATTGAACAGGCGGACGATGAGATCGCCTGCATCGCGCACCACGGCAGAGACCTCGGCGCCGTCCACCCGCAGAACCTGTCCCTCGGGTGGACGGGTGCGGCCTGCAGGAGCGGTCGATCCGACGGCGACCTCGAGGGGGCTGAGGAAGGTGTCGGCGAGGCGCGACAGATGGGCGGCCTCCCAGTCGCCGGAGTGGAGCACGAGGCCGTAGCGCCAGCGGCGCGTCCCCTGGACCTGGGCCCCCTCGACCGGCACCGCCGGTCCGGCCGGATCGGGGCGGAGCGGCAGCCGCCGCCGTGACAGCCAGCCCGTCGCCCGCAGCAGCGTCACGGCCAGCTCACAGCCGCCATCGACGACCTCGTACTCGACGACACCGTCGGCGATGACTGCCAGACCCATGCCGTCTCCGGAGCAGTCCACGAAGCGTCGGGCGGGAAAGGTCGGCGGCGGGGTCTCGGCGACCCCACCCTCGGTCCCGAGGCCTCGGCGCACTATGGCGAACGCACAGCCGGCGTGAGAACAGTCGACCGGCGCCGGGAGCGGGAAGTGGACACGCAGGCGGTGATCGCGGCAGCGGTTGTCGAGCGTCGTCTCGACAGCGACGACCGGATCCCCGGCGGTCAATGACACCGCGGTTCGGATCGCTACTGTCGTTGTGGCGGCCGACCGCTTCGTACAGGCGTCCTCGTCGCCCTCAGCACGGGTCGGCCACAGGTACGTGGTGGTGATCACGACCCGTCCCCGCAACGGGCGCTTCCTCGACATCGACCGCCACCGACTCGGGCCGGTCGACGATGGTGTCAGCAACCGGCGGGCACCAGGTATAGGTGTCGCCGCCGTCGCCGCCGTCGGCGTACCGGTTGAGTCCCTGGGCGCTGAGCCCGCTGCGGGTCTTGATCGAGAACGTCCCGTCGTCGGTGTCGATCTCCACCCGGACGATCCCGTTGTCGAGGACCGGCCCGCCCCGCTGATCCGTCGTGATGCGCACCGAGATCCCAGAAGGTTCGTTACCGGTCTCGTCCGCTGTGGGTCCGCGGAGTGTTGTCCAGCCGTAGCCGGCCACCGGTCCGGTTTCGACGAGAATCCGGCGCAGCGGGGGGCTCTGCATCCGCACGTCGACCGGAAGGCCGTCCTGACCGAACGTGAAGAGGACGTCGCGCGCCTCTTTCAGATCCACCGCCGCTTCGTCTGGCCCGGCTGCCTCGAAGTACAGAACACGCCCTGGCCCGTTCTCAACGGACCAGGCCCGGATCGGCTGGCCGTCAAAGGTGGAACCGGCGATCCGGTCCGCCACCCATCCGACCTTGACCCCGGCGACCCGGGCGGCGAACAGTTCGCTCCGGGTTACGTCGAGCAGTTGGACCGCGCGAGTGATCGCGTCCGGGCCCACGAACGCCGCCGACGGATCCTGCCCGGCCGGCACCGATACCTCGACCACTCCTGATCTGCTTTCCGGGCGCGTGTTCACCACCAGTAGGTCGCCGGGCTCGCTGCCGGTCTCGGCGGCGAGATCGGCCAGTGCCTGGTCGGCGAGCGCGTCGCCAATCTGGCGGGCTTCGGCGTAGCGGACGAGTACCTGATCGGCGACTGCATCGGTGCAGCAGGCACAGGCCGAGTCGTGGGCGCTGTTGGCAATCAGCCGGTCCCAGGCGACCGCCCACAGGCCCGCCGCCGCCACCCATTCCTCGACGGGGCGAAAGAGCGCTAGCAGCGGTTCCGCTCGGCGTTCCACCGCCCGTTCGGCACCGGCCGCCGCCGCCCGCACGTCGACACGATTGGGGATGACTCCCGCCAGCAGCGGCGCGCCCGCCGCCGAGCGCAACTCTCCCCGCCACACCGGCAACTCCGCATCCGGCACGACGGCTCGTTCGTCGGCAAGCCACCGTGCGAAATCGACAACCTCGAACCGGTACTCCGCTCCACCTATGGCTGGTGCATCGCCCGCCCTCGGCGCGTCGCCGGCGCCCACCTCCGGACCATGCCCGGAGGTATTCGCTTCCGCCACAGCCGTGGTGACCTGCGGCTCCGGAAGACGCTGATCGCCGCCATTCATGAGCAGGAGACCGGCCACTCGACGGTGACCGACCTCTTCGTCCCAACTCCGCGCCCTCTCCACCAAGCCGGGTCCATCGCTCGGGAGGCCGCGGCCGTTGGCGTAGGAGCCGTACAAGTACTCGGCCCGCACGACCGAGCCGTCCGGCGCCTCCCATCGGAAGGAGGTGGTGGCCTCGCCGACCGCCTGCGGCACCCCCCGCCACACGACGGCCTGGTCGATGCCCGCCAGCCGGAGCAGCTGGGGCAGCTGTGCGACGTGGCCGAAAATGTCAGGCCCATAGCCCACCGCCGGTCCGGTGGCGCCAAGCTCGGCCCGCCGCCGCATACCAGCCGCCAGGTTCCGCACGATCGTCTCCGGCGACACGACGAACTCGTCCATCGGCACGACCCACGGCCCGACCCCGAGCCGCCCATCGGCGATGACCGCCCGGACCCGCGCGTCCGCCTCCGGCCGCACCGCCAGGTAGTCGTCGATCGCCGCGGTTTGCCCGTCCAGCCAGAAGTGCCGCAGCGCGCCGCTCTCCAACGCGTCGAGGACGGCGTCGACCAGCTGCACGAGCCGTACCCGCCCGGCCTGAAACGGCACGTGCCACTCGCGGTCCCAATGGGTGTGGGGGACGATCCCCACACGAACACGCCCCTTCGGCCAGGGGGCCCTCTCCTGCACGTCCCTACACTCTCAGCCCGCCAGGAAGAGTGCCTACCGAAGGCGCCAGCGTCGTTTGAGCCCAACGGTACTTCTGCGGCACCTAACGCGAACCTATGAGCTAAGTGCCGCACAAGTCTCGGCGGCCAGGCCTGAGCGACCCGACCCGTCCCCTATCGGCACATACAGCGATGCGCCGCGCTTAGCTACACATAGTGTCGGTAAGCGCGGCGCATGTACCGCGCCCGCCCTGGATTGCCGGCTATTCGAGCTGCTGGCTCAGGGGGATCGGGTGAGGGACTGGTAGAGCTCGACGGTGCGCTGGGCGATGGAGGGCCAGGAGAATTCGGCGACGGCCCGCTTGCGGCCGAGGGCGCCCATCCGCTCTGCGGTAGCGGGGTCGGCCACGACGCTGTTGCAGGCCGCGGCGAAGTTGGCGATGAACTGGCCGGGATCGGCCGGCTGACCGTCGGGGCCCAGGTCCATGTGGACCAGGATGCCGGTCTCACCGTCGACGACGATCTCGGGGATGCCGCCCACGTCGGTGGCAACGACAGCCGTGCCGCAGGCCATCGCTTCAACGTTGACGAGACCGAACGGCTCGTAGACCGAAGGGCAGACCGCCACGGCCGAGTGCGTCAGCACCTGGATCAACTGCGGTCGGGGCAGGATCTGCTCCAGCCACAAGACGCCGTGGCGCTGGTCGGCCAGCGATTCCGCCCGGGCGCGCATCTCCGCTCCGACCTCCGGGGTGTCGGGCGCGCTCGGCAGCAGTACCAGCTGAGTGTCGGGATCGAAGCGCTCCGCCGCGCTGAGCAGGAGGTCGATGCCCTTCTGCCGGGTGATCCGCCCGACGAAGGTGATGTAGGGCCGGTCCGGGTCGATGCCCAGCTCGGGCAGGGTGTCGGTGGCCGGGTCGGGCGTGAACTCCTCGGTGTCGACGCCGTTGTGGATCACCACGACCCGATCCGGGTCGATTGCCGGGTAGGCCTCCAGGATGTCGCCGCGCATCCCGTCCGACACGGCAATGACCGCATCGGCCGCCTCGAGCGCCGTCCGCTCGCAGAACGACGACACGGCGTAGCCGCCGCCGAGCTGTTCGGCCTTCCAGGGGCGGCGCGGTTCGAGGCTGTGGGTGGTGGCGACGTGGGGGATGTCGTAGAGGAGGCGGGCCAGATGCCCGGCGAAGTTGGCGTACCACGTGTGGGTGTGGACGATGTCCGCTCCCTCCACGCCGGCGGCCATCAGCAGATCGACCGACAACGTCTTGAGGGCGGCGTCGTGGGGCCGGTCGGAGCCGATCGCCTCCCACGGCTCGTAGGCCGCCTTGACGAGCGGCGACTCACGCGGGCTGCCGAAGCAGAAGACGTCCAGGTCGACGAGGCCGGCCAGGTGCTCCGAGAGGTACTCGACGTGGACGCCGGCGCCTCCGTATATGTCGGGCGGGTACTCGCGGGTGAGAAGGGCGACACGCATGGCGAAACGTGGAGGGCAGAGGCTAGGCCTCCGGGACCTTTTCTCCCTTCCCGATGACGACGATGCCGTTGGGCGACATGGTGAAGCGGGACCGGTCGGCGTCAGGGTCGACCCCGATCCGCGCCCCCGGCGGCACATGAACGTTCTTGTCGATGATGGCGTTGCGGACAACGGCGCCCTGCCCGATCACCACGTCGTGCATGAGCACCGAGTTGTCGACGGTGGCGTGGGGGTGGACCAGCACGCCGGGGGAGATGACTGACGACCGCACGGTGCCGCCGGAGATGATGCTGCCGGCGCACACCATCGAGTCGAGCGCCATGCCCGTCCCCGCATCCACGCCCTGGAGCACGAACTTGGCCGGCGGCGACGTCGGCAGCGATGTGTAGATCGGCCACTCCCGGTTGTACAGGTTGAAGATCGGGTGGACGGAGACGAGATCCATGTGGGCGTCGTAGTAGGAGTCGAGCGACCCGACGTCCCGCCAGTATGCGTGGTCCCGCTCCGTCTCGCCGGGGACGTGGTTCTTCGTGAAGTCGTAGACGTGGGCCTCGCCTGCCTCGACCAGCGCCGGGATGATGCTGCCGCCGATGTCGTGGCGAGAGTTCTGGTCCTCTGCGTCGAGGCTCACGATATCGATCAGCATCTTGGTGGTGAACACGTAGTTGCCCATCGAGGCGAAGATCTCGTCAGGAGAGTCGAGAAGGCCCGGCGCCGTCGCGGGCTTCTCCTTGAAGGAAGCGATCTTCGTACCCTCGCCGACCTCGATCACCCCGAGCTGGTCGGCCTGGCTCCGAGGCGCCCGGATCCCGGCCACCGTCACCCCCGCCCCGAGGCGATGTGCTGCTCGACCATCTGGCGGGGATCCATCCGGTAGATGTGGTCAGCCCCGAACACGAGGATGTACTCGGGCCCCTCGTCGTTGACCAGGTTGAGGTTCTGGTAGATGGCGTCGGCCGAGCCGGCGAACCAGCGGGGCCCCCGCCGCATCTGGGCCGGGACGGGCGTCACATAGCTGCCGAGCAGGGTCGAGAGCCGCCACGTCCGGGTGATGTGGAGGTCGAGGCTGTGGCTCTTGTACTGCGTCAAGACGACGATCTTCAGGTAGCCGGCGTTGGCCATGTTGGAGAGCGCGAAATCGACGATGCGGTAGTGCCCCCCGAATGTCACGGCCGGCTTCGCCCGGTCGGCGGTGAGCGGGGCGAGTCGCTTCCCTTCGCCGCCGGCGAGGATCATCGTGAGGATCTTGGGCTCGGCCATACGGGCGGTTACGGTAGCCAACGTGCGCATCGCACTCGGCAGCGACGAGCGGACGGCCCTCACCGACGCCGTGGCGGAAGACCTCGAGAAGCGGGGTCACGAGGTGGTCCTGGTGGGCCCGCCGGGCGGTCAGGAGCTGGGCTGGGCCGAGGTCGGGCGCCGCGTCGGGGAGCTCGTGGCGGGGGGCGGGACCGACACCGCCGTCCTCTGCTGCTGGACCGGCACCGGGGCCTCCATCGCCGCCAACAAGGTGGCCGGCGTGCGGGCGGCGCTGTGCACCGACGCCGAGACGGCCCGGGGCGCCCGCCGCTGGAACGACGCCAACGTGCTCGTCCTCAGCCTGCGCCTGGTGAGCCCTCCGGTGGCTGCCGAGATGCTCGACGCCTGGTTCTCCACGGAGCCCGACCCATCCGAGGCCGAAGCGATCGCGTCGCTCGACGGTGCGTTTGCCGCGAAAAGGCCGAACGACACGAAAGCCGGATAGCGCTCTCAGGGCAGGACCGGGCATCAAAGCTCCGAATGTTCTCACCGAGAACTCAACCACTCCGAGTGAGATTTTTCGGGTGTAGTGCCCGGAGGGGACGAACGTGCGTCGCGCCTATCCGACTGGTGTCGTATCGCTAGTGCTGGTCGTGGCTCTGCTCGCCTTCGGCGGAGCGCTGACCGGCACCACCCGGGCCGGTGCGGCGTCCTCCGGGGGCTACTGGCTTGTCGGCGCCGATGGCTCGGTCTACGACTTCGCCGGCGCCCCACGGCTGACCGTCCCCGCTCGCAACAGCAGCGCCTCGGTCGTCGGCATGGCTGCCACGCCCGACGGGCTGGGGTACTGGCTGGTCGACACCAACGGACAGGTCACTGCGGTCGGGTCGGCTCCGGGGCTGGGATCGGCCGGCAGCGTCCGCAACGTCGTCGATATCGCCGCCACACCAAGCGGGAAGGGCTATTGGCTTGCCACCGCCACCGGAGATGTCTTGCCGTTCGGCGATGCCGGCAACCACGGCTCGATGGCCGGGGTGCCGTTGAACAAGCCGGTGGTGGGCATGGCGGCCACGCCGTCCGGGCGGGGGTACTGGCTCGTGGCTACCGATGGCGGCATCTTCGCCTTCGGCGACGCGCCGTTCCGGGGTTCCACTGGTCACATCCAGCTCAACCAGCCGATTGTCGGGATGGCCGCCACCCGGGCGGGCTCGGGTTACTGGATGGTGGCCGCCGATGGCGGCATCTTCGCCTTCAACGCGCCCTTCTTCGGCTCAACCGGTGCCCAGAGTCTTTCCCGGCCGATCGTGACGATGCAGCGCACGCCGGACGGTGACGGCTACTGGCTGACCGATACCCGCGGCAAGATCTTCGGGTTCGGCGCCGCCGCTGTGAACGGTGACGCTTCGGGCTGCTCGCTCCCCGCTGCGGTGGTCGGGATGGCCGCCTCCGGGCCGGGCACGATCTCCCCGGCGCCGTCGCCGAGACCAAACTGCGGGATCTCAGCCTCGACGTTCAGTGTCGGGCTGATCGGTGACACCGGCTACGACAGCTCCCAGGACGCCATCCTGCTCAACGTGCGGGCCCAGATGGCAACCCTGCCGCTGGGATTCGTCGTCCACAACGGCGACATCCACATGGGCGGCAAGTACTGCACCAGCGCCCGCGACGCTTACATCTACGGCGTCTTCAACGGCTTCGCCTCTCCCTTCATCTACACGCCGGGCGACAACGAATGGCGGGACTGCTCCAGTCCGATGGCTCGCCTGGACGCGCTACGCAGCCGGTTCTTCTCGACGGGCCGGTCCCTCGGTCAGACGACGATCCCGCTCACCCGGCAGTCGGCGCCATACGTCGAAAACGCCCGTTGGAGCAAGGCAAACGTCATCTTCGCCACCCTCAACGTCCCCGGCCCGAGGAGCAACGGCCCGAGCTCATCGGAGACGTCGGCCCGAAGCAAGGCCAACATCGCCTGGCTCAACGCCGCTTTCGACGAGGCCGAGGCAGCCCGCAGCCCGGCGGTGATGATCATCTGGCAGGACAACCCGTTCGACGGCTCATCCGACGCCGCCCTGGTGTCCACGCTGAAGAGCCGGACGGCAGCGTTCGGCCGGCCCGTCGTCCTCGTCCACGGCGACACGCACAAGTTCAGGATCGACCACCCCTGGTCGTCGCTCCCGAACTTCACCCGGGTGGAGACGTACGCCGGCACGCAGTCCAACAAGTGGGTCCGGGCCACCATCGACCCATCCTCGGCGAAGGTGTTCAGCTTCACCACCATGACGAGCTGACTTTGGTACGGTCGCTCGACATGGCTCGGGCGGCAACGGTCACAGAGAGCAGTCGGCCTCGAGCCCTCAAGGCCCGCCGCTCGGTCGCCCCGAAGCTCCACGTCGAGCAGGGCTGCTTCGACGGCGGCGCCCAATTGGTGTGCGGCATCGACGAAGTTGGCCGTGGAGCCTGGGCGGGCCCGGTGACGGTCGGGGCCGTGGTCATCGGCCCGGCCCCGAAGCGCATCCTCAAGGTGCGCGACTCCAAGGAACTCACCCACGACCAGCGGGAGAATCTGTTCCCCAAGATCGTCGGGTGGGCCCTGGCGTCGGCCGTCGGCCACGCCAGCCCAGCGGAGTGCGACGAGTTCGGGATGACGGCTGCCCTGCGCCTGGCAGGGGAGCGGGCGCTGAAGGAACTGGCCGAGGCCGGGTGCGTCCCGGATCAGATCATCCTCGACGGCAACCACGACTACTTCGGCCGGCCGGACCAGGTGCGGACGGTCATCGACGGCGACGCCCTCTGCCTGTCGGTCGCGGCGGCATCGATCGTGGCCAAAGTCACCCGTGATCGGATCATGGCCGCCGAAGCCGAGTGCTACCCGGGCTACGACTTCGAGAGCAACCGGGGCTACCGGTCGTATCGGCACCGCTGCGCCCTGCTGGGATACGGCCCTACCGCCATCCATCGCCGGTCGTGGGTCTGCGTGGAGAACCTGCCCTGGGCTCAGCCCGCCCCGGAGCTGACGCTCTTCCCGTGACCGTGACGTGGGACGTTGAGGGGTTCGTGGCCTCGCTGACCGGATCCAGCCCCCACACCCGCAAGGCCTATGAAAGCGACCTCCGTCAGTTCGTGACCTGGGCCGAACGGGGCGGCGCAGCCGGGCCCGAGGCCGTCGACCACCTCGTCCTGCGGCGCTATCTGGCCTACCTGACGACCCGGGGCATGGCCCGGCCGACGATCGCCCGCAAGGCCGCCGCTCTCCGCTCGTTCTTCGGCTGGCTGCGCCGCCGTGGCGTCGTCACCGCCGACCCGACCCGGAACCTGCGGACGCCGAAGGGCGACCGGCGCCTCCCGAAGGTCCCGAAGGCAGCCGAGGTCGCCACCCTGCTCGACACCGCCGTCCCGCCTGCTCCGGAGGAGGGGGACGAGGTGGCGCTGGCTGTCGCCCTGCGGGACGCCGCCATCCTCGAGGTGCTCTACGGCGCCGGCCTGCGGATCAGCGAGTTGTGCGGGCTCGGCCCGTCCGACGTCGACCTGCCGGGAGGCCTCGTCACCGTCCTCGGAAAGCGGTCGAAGATCCGCCGAGTGCCCCTCGGAGAGGCCGCGATCGCCGCAATCCGGGCGTATCTCGACGGGGCCCGGAAAATTCTCATCGTGCCCGGCAGCCCCCCGGACGCCCTCTTTCTCAACCGGCGGGGCCGCCGCCTCACGCCCCGCGATGCCCGGCGAATTCTGGAACGACGCCTGCTCAGCGACGGTCGGGCCATCAGCCCCCACGCCCTGCGCCACGCCTACGCCACCCACCTCCTGGAGGGTGGCGCCGACCTCCGGGCCGTACAGGAACTTCTCGGCCACGCGGATGTGGCCACGACCCAGCTATACACTCATCTGACGAAAGACCGCCTCCGGGCGGTCTATGACGCTACCCATCCTCGAGCGTAGAGGGACCGTGGACGACGCCAGTGTGATCGAGGAACTCTGGCAGGAATACAAGCAGTCGGGCAGGCGCGACCTGCGCGACCGGCTGATCCTGCACTACTCGCCGCTGGTCAAGTTCGTCGCCGGCCGGGTCGCCGTCGGCTTGCCCCAGAACGTGGAGCAGTCCGACCTCGTCAGCTACGGCATCTTCGGCCTGATGGACGCCATCGAGAAGTTCGACCTGACGCGGGGCTACAAGTTCGAGACCTACGCCATGTCCCGCATCAAGGGCGCCATCATCGACGAGCTGCGGACCATCGACTGGGTGCCTCGGTCGGTGCGGGCCAAGGCCCGGGCCATCGAGCGGGCCTACGCCAAGCTCGAAGGGGAGCTCCACCGCACCCCGGAGGAGCACGAGGTCGTCAACGAGCTGTCGATGACCCGGGAGCAGTTCACCCAGACGCTGTCGCAGATCTCGCTGGTGGGCATCGTGCCCCTTGATGAGCTGCTGTCTGGATCGGAGGGGAGCGAGAGCGGCCAGTCGACCCTGGCCGACACCATCGCCGACGGCACCGACGACCCTGTTGAAGCCTTCGAGGTCCAGGAGATCAAGCAGATCCTGTCCGAGGCCGTCGAGGGTATGCCCGAGCGGGAGCGCCTCGTCCTCACGCTCTACTACTACGAGGGCCTGACCTTGGCCGAGATCGGGCAGGTCCTCGGCGTGACGGAATCCAGGGTCTGCCAGATCCATAC
>JAICGL010000020.1 GCA_025923175.1 Acidimicrobiia bacterium | reverse complement strand
TGACCGAACTGTTCGTGACCCGCGTCGGATCGCAGGCGCGCGTGCGCGTCCGGGGGCCGATCCGGCTTGACGCCGCCTGCCAGCCCACGCCCGACATCGTGCTGGTGCGCCCCAGGGAGTACGGCGACGGCCATCCCGAAGCGGCCGACACACTGCTCGTGGTCGAGGTGTCCGACGCCGACGGAGACCGGGAAACCCAGCTGCTGCTCTACGCCCTCGCCGGGGTCCCCGAGGTCTGGATCGTCGACGTTCCCGCGGGAATGGTCGAAGCATTCGCCGGGCCGCGACCGTCCGGCTGGGCAACGGTCGCTCGCCATCACCCGGGCGAGGTGCTCCGTCCGGCCGGTGCCGACCGTGCGGCCTTCGACGTCGCCGAACTGCTCGGGCGACCGGATGAGCGGCCGTCAGGCGGAAGCCAGCTGCAGTTCGACACCGGCCGGCGCCACGACGGCCCCAACGGCTCCGGCCCGGCCGTCCCACCAGTCGTGGACGGCCCACCCGGCGTGCTCTAGCGAGCGCACCGCCATGTCGCCGGGCGGCGGATCGAGCGGCAGGGCGGAGAGATCAAAGCTGTCCAGCCCGTCCAGGTCGACCAGGCCGGCCTTCAGACAGGCTTCCTTCCGGACCCAGGCCAGCATCATGGCCCGGGATCGGTCGGGGGCGGAGTCGATCGCCCTGATCTCGGCGACGGTGAGAGCGGCCGACAGGTCGCCGGCCACGAGGCCTTCGGCCGGAGGGAACGCCTCGATGTCGATGCCCACCGGCGCCGATCCGACAGCCGCGGCTACCAGGCCGCGGGAATGCGCGAGGCTCGCCCCGATGTCAGGGTGTCCAACGACCTCGGGCCGGCCGTGCGGCCCGCCACAGGTGGAGCAGCGCTGCACGATCACCACATCCCCGGGGCGCACTCGGAGCAGCCGGGCGGCACACGTCCTGATGAGAAGATGCGCCGCCTGGAAGTCTTCACCATCAGAGGGACGCCTGAAGCGGGCCATGCGTTCCTGCTCCGCGGGCGTGAGCACGCCCCGGTCGGGCCCGTCGGTGTGGGCCAGCACGAGAGCGGTTGGGCAGGAAACTGCCAGTACAACAGGTGACATGAGCGTCGCCGAAGAATCATCTTAGGCTTGCCTAAGGAAGGTTGGCCTAAGTCATCTGGTCTCGGTATCTTAAGTAACAGCTGACGCAGAACTGGGGACTGCGCCACGAAGGGGGAGGGCGGGATGACAAATCCGTTCGATGATCACGAGGGCGTGTTCTACGTCCTGGTCAACGACGAAGGCCAGCATTCGCTCTGGCCGCACTTCGCCCCCGTACCCGCCGGGTGGGAGATCGTCCACGGTGAGGACAGCCGGGACGCCTGCCTCGAGTACATCGAGACGCACTGGGCCGACATGCGACCGAAGAGTCTCATCGAGGCCACTGAGCAACGCATCACCCCCGCCTGAGCCGACCATGAACACGTCTAGCCCCGGCTTCGACGTTGTCGGCGTTGGGTTCGGGCCATCCAACCTCGGCCTCGCCGTCGCCATTGAGGAGCACAACGCTCAGGTCGATTCGGCGGGGGGCAGGCCCCTCGCCGGCATGTTCTTCGAGCGCCGGCCGGAGTTCGGCTGGCACAGCGGCATGCTCCTGCCGAACGCCACTGTCCAGGTGTCGTTCCTCAAGGACCTGGCGACGATGCGAAATCCGGCTAGCACCTTCTCGTTCGTCGCCTACCTGCACGATCGGGGCCGGCTGGCCGATTTCATCAACAGCAAGACGCTGTTCCCGCTGCGGGTCGAGTTCAATGACTACTTCGCCTGGGCCGCCGACCGTCTCACCCACCTCGTCACGTATTCCAGCGAGGTCACGGAGGTGCGCCCGGTCGTCGAGGACGGTGTCATCACGGCGTTCGACGTCACGGTGGGCCGCCCGACGAAGCAGGTCGACGTCCGGCGGGCCGGCAACGTCGTCATCGCAGCCGGCCTGACCCCTCACCTTCCCGAAGGGGTGACGCCCTCCGACCGGGTCTGGCACAGCTCGGAGCTGCTGCACCGGGTCGAAGCGCTCGCAACCGAGCGCACGCCCCGCCGTTTCGTCGTCGTCGGCGCCGGGCAGAGCGCGGCCGAGACCACCGAGTTTCTCTGTGCGCGCTTCCCCGATGCCGAGGTCTGCGCCGTCTTCTCCCGGTTCGGCTACAGCCCGTCCGACGACTCGAGCTTCACCAACCAGATCTTCGACCCGTCCTCCGTCGACACGTTCTACTCGGCGCCGGAAGACGTGAAGCAGATGCTGTCCGGCTACCACCGGAACACGAACTACTCGGTCGTGGACAGCGAGCTGATTGACGCCCTCTACCGCCGGACCTACATGGAAAAGGTGACGGGGCGCCAGGTCCTCCGGGTCATGAATGCCTCGCGGGTCGCCGATCTCGCCGAGACCGCGGAGGGGGTGCTCGCCTTCGTCGAGTTTCTCCCCGACGGGGAAGTCACCCGGCTCGAGGCCGACGTGATCGTCTACGCCACCGGCTACCGCCCCGCTGACCCGACCCAGGTCCTCGGCCGCACCGCCCGGCTGTGCCGCCGCGACGGGGCCGGCCGGCTCAGCATCGGGCGGGACCACCGCCTCGACCTCACCATTCCCGGCCGGGCCGGGCTCTTCCTCACCGGCGCCTCCGAGTACGCCCACGGACTCTCCGAGACGTTGCTGTCCAACGTCGCCGTCCGGGCCGGAGAGCTTGTCGCATCGATGGCCGCCGACACCATCGACCTCACCACCGAATCCCCCTCCGAAGGGCAGCGTCCGGGCACACCGACCCGGCATCTCAAAGCCCAACCCACCGCCCGCGAAGCCTCGTGAGGGTCGCCCTCTTCGGCTTTCAGACCTGGGGATTCCGGGTCCTGGAACACCTCCTCGGTTCCAAGCACGAGGTGGTCCTCGTGGTGACGCATCCGAGGAGTGACCATGCCTACGAGTCGATCTGGAGCGACTCAGTCGAGGAGCTGGCCCGCTCGAAGGGCGTGACGGTCATCGTCAAGGACCGGCCGGAGGCCGAGCTGGCCGGCGCCCTGGCGGACACCGACGTGATGGTCGCCTGCAACTGGCGCACATGGATCCCGCCCGAGGTCTTCACCGCCCCCCGGCTCGGGACCCTCAACGTGCACGACTCGCTGCTGCCGAAGTACGCCGGATTCGCGCCCCTCAACTGGGCGATCCTCAACGGGGAGACCGAAGTGGGCGTGACGGCCCACCTGATGGACGAGCGCCTCGACCGGGGCGACATCGTCCTCCAGTGGAGTGTGCCGGTCGGGCCCCGGGACACCACCACCGACATGTTCCACGCCACCCTGGAGATGATGGGACCCATCACGCTCGAGGCCCTGGACCACCTCGAGCACGGCACCGGGCAACGGACCCCGCAAGACCTCGTACGGGCCACCTTCTTCCACAAGCGGTCGGTGGAGGACAGCCTGATCGACTGGACGTGGCCGGCGCTCGACATCGTCAACCTGGTCCGGGCGCAGTCGGACCCATACCCGAACGCCTACACGTTCGCCGACGGCCGGCGACTCCGGGTGCTGCAGGCATCGGTCACCTTCGAGTGCTGCGGGGGGACCGCCGGGCGGGTGTTCGCCCGTACCCGCGGCGGGGACGGCGTCATCATCGTCTGCGGGCCCGACTCCCACCGGGGCACCAATCCCGGTCTGATCATCGATCGGGTCCGGGACGACGACGGCCGGGAAGGGCCCGCCCGGGACTTCTTCCCGAAGCTCGGTGGGTACCTCCGGCGACGGCCGGAGTGAGGGTCGCCTAACAATTAGGCTCTGAGATCCCTAAGCCGGATTGTCTAGGGAACAAATGTAAAGTAACCTGGACAAACTGACACTCAGTGACCGCTGGGGGTAGAGGTCAATGCTGGGGATTTCAGAAGGGGTGCGCCGCCGCGCGCGCCGCAGGTCCACGCAGCATCTCATCGCACTCGTGGCCCTCGCCACGGGCTTCTTCGGCGTGCTGCTCTCCGGGACGGCCCAGGCAGTCGTCCGCTGCACGTACGACGCCACCACCCGGACCATGCTCGTCACGATGAGCAGCCCGGGTGACACGGCGACGATCGCCCGCGATGCCGCCGGGAACATCACCGTCAATGGAACCCCCTGCGCTGAAGCCACGGTGACCAACACCGACACGATCAACGTCGAGGGCCCGGACGACGGCGAGACGGGTGAGATCGTCACGATCGACCTGGCCAACGGGGGCTTCCCGGGCGTGAAGTTCAACATCACCGGCTTCTTCGACGCCGCGACGCTCGTGATCGAGGGCACGGCGCGCGACGACAGGATCAGCGTCGGGCGGGGCCCGGTGATCGGATCAGTCGAGAAGGGCGGCGTGGATCTCGACGGCGACCTGACCGCGGATGTGACCTTCTGCCGCTTCCCGGAGCAATGCGCCACGTCCGGGCTCTTCGAGTCCGGTGTGACCTCGATCTTCGTCAAGGGGAACGGGGGCAATGACAAGCTCAGCGGGTCCGGCGGGGGGACCCTCGCTCAACTGGGCGGCCCGATCCTCGACGAGCCCGTCACCCTCGACGGCGGAGAGGGCAGGGACATCCTCGACCTGACGTACGCCCCGCAGTTCGTCGAGGCGAACCTGGAGGCCGGCTACGCCACCGGCGCCCGGTCCGTCCGGAACATCGAGGACATCCTCGGCTCCCGCTTTAGCGACGACCTCACCGGCGACGACAAGGGCAACCAGATCATCGGCGGCCCGGGCGAAGACGTGATCAACGGTGCGGGCGGCGACGACCTCATCGAAGCCAACGAGGGCAACGACATCATCGCGGGCGAGCTGGGCGACGACCAGATCCACGCCGGCCCCGGCGACGACACCATCGACTCCGGCGACGGCGCCGACGACATCCTCGGCGCGGAGGGCACCGACATCATCACTGCCGGTCCGGGCGACGACTGGGTCGACACCGGCCCCGGCGACGACACGGCCGACGGCGGGCTCGGCTTCGACGAGTTTCCGCCCAGCGAAGGGAACGACATCATCACCGCCGGTCCGGGCGACGACCTGGTCGACGGTGGCCCCGGCGACGACACCATCGACGGCGGCACCGAGTTCGACCGGATCTTCGGCGGCGAGGGCACCGACATCATCACCGCCGGTCCGGAGGACGACTTCGTCGACGGCGGCCCCGGCGATGACACGATGGACGGGGGTCTCGGCTTCGACCAGGTCTTCGGCGGGGAGGGCACCGACCTCATGGCCGGCGGCCCGGGGGACGACCTCATCGACGGCGGCCCGATGGACGACACGATCGAGGGCAGCTTCGGCTTCGACCGGATCATCGGCGGGGACGGCTCCGACATCATGGCCGGCGGTCCGGAGGACGACTTCATGGACGCCGGCAACGGCGACGACATCATCACCGGCGGGGAAGGCAACGACGAGATCTTCGGCGGCGACGGCTTCGACACGGTCGAGGGGAACCTCGGCGACGACCTGGTCGATGCCGGAAACGGTGAGGACATCGTCACCGGCAGCGAGGGCAACGACGTCCTACACGGTGGCGACGGGAACGACTCCATCGACGGCGCCGACGGCGAGGACCACGTCTCCGGTGGCCTGATGGACGACATCCTGAGCGGCGGGCCCGGCTTCGACACCGTGGACTACTCCAAATCCTTCGAGCCCGTCCGGGTGAACCTCGACAACGAGACGGGCGAGGGCGACGGCAGCGACGACCCGGTGACCGCCTTCGAGCGGGTCATCGGCAGCGAGAAGGACGACAACCTGACGGGCAGCAAGTACGGCGACGTCCTCATCGGCGGCGGCGGAGCCGACACCTTCGCCGGCGGCGAGGGCAACGACGTGATGGACGGCGGTGCCGGCGACGACATCTGGGACGAGGACTCCAAAGCCAACGGCGCCGACGAGATCAAGGGCGGCGAGGGCAACGATACCGTCCGGTACTCCGTCCGGAAGCAGCCCGTCACGATCACCGACGACGGCCAGGCCAACGACGGCGAAGCCAACGAGAAGGACAACGTCACCGGAATCGAAAAGCCCGAACTCCCGAAGAGGGAGGACGCCGCCGCTCCGATCCTTCCATTCACAGCCGACTTCGGCGGCTACTGGCTGGCCGCTGCCGACGGCGGGGTCTTCAGCTTCGGCGCCGCCGGGTTCTACGGGTCCGCCGGCGACATCGCGCTGAACCAGCCGGTGGTGGGAATGGCCGCCACACGGACGAAGAACGGGTACTGGATGGTCGCAGCCGATGGCGGGATCTTCAGCTTCGGCGATGCGACGTTCCACGGTTCCACCGGCGACATCGCGCTGAACCGGCCCATCGTCGGGATGACGGTCACACCCACCGGGAAGGGCTACTGGCTGGTGGCTTCCGACGGCGGCATCTTCAGCTTCGGCGACGCCGCGTTCTTCGGCTCGACCGGCGACATCAAGCTGAACAAGCCGATCGTCGGGATGGCACCGACCCCGTCCGGGAAGGGCTACTGGCTGGTGGCGTCCGACGGCGGCATCTTCACCTTCGGCGACGCCGATTTCTTCGGGAGCCTGGGCCGGTCCAAGCTCAGCGGCCGGGTGGTGGGAATGGCCACCACACCGTCAGGGAAGGGCTACTGGCTGGCGGGATCGGGCGGGGGCATCTCCGCCTTCGGCGACGCCAAGCTGCTCGGCACCCCGCCGCCGCAGGCCGACGCCGACGCCTTCGTCAGCATCGCTCCTGTCCGCGACCGCAACGGCTACATGCTCGTGGCGGGCGACGGGGGTGGCTTCGCCTTCGGTGACACCGGGCCGCTCGGCCAGCTCGTCAAGAGCCGGCTGAACCAACCCGTCGTCGGCGCCGTCGCCTTCTAGACGACTCGTCACCCCGCCCTAATTCCACATCACTTAGGGCTGCCTAATTTCCTTGGTTCGCAGGAAGGAATTGTCCGATTCGCGCCGAATCTTCCAAATGGCGCCTTTATGGCATTGGGACCGTTCGGGCGCCGAAGGGGAGCTAGCACCTTCCGCGACTGGTTCTGGGGACCAACCGCGACGCCATTCACTCTGGAGGAGAATGCATGTCCCGCTACACACGCAACCGTGCCCTTGGTGGGCTCGTTGTTGCCCTGGGGGTCTCGATCCTCGGGGCAACCTTCAACTCGGCTTCGGCCATCACGAGCTACGGCGAGACCCCCGCGGCCCGCGCCGAAGCCCTGGCTGCCGCGCTGGACGCGTATACCGCAGCGGTCGAGACCTGTGATTTGAACACGGCCCGGGAGGCCTACCAGGACGCCGAGACGGTCTTCAATGCCGTCGAGATCGACCACCAGTTCCTCTCGCCCGAGCAGTACATGTTCTTCGAGCACATCTACATCCAGGACCAGGTCCCGTCGGGCCTCGGCCTCGAGGGCGACGACCCCTACGACTGTGCGACCAACACGCGACTCGCGCAGGAGCAGGCCGCGTCCTGGGACGCCATCGTCCAACTGATCGCCAACTCGCCGGACTCCGGCCCGCTCTTCAACGACGTGGCCACGCTGCGGACCGTCAATCAGGCCATCCGCCTGGCCCGGGCCGAGCTCGCCGGCAACCCTGACGCGACACCGCAGACGGACGCCACCGCTCCCGACCCCGCCGCCGCGGCAGAGCACTGGGCGGAGTTCGTCGTCGACTACCCGGTCGCCCGTGAGCTGATCGCCTTCCGCAACGAGGACCTGGCAACCGAGGTCGACGGGCTGGTGGCCGCGGTCACCGCCGCCTTCGACTCGGGCGGGGACGCCGCCGCGGCCCTGGCCGCCCTGGCACCTCGTTACGGCCTGGGGATCAACCTGGTCACCGCCGCCGCCCGGAACAGCGTTCCGAGCCAGTCGACCCAGCCGACGTTCGCCGACGAGAACTTCAGCAGCGTCGACTTCCTGGGCGACATCGTCCTCACGTTCTTCGAGATCCGGGACCTGATCGCCGTGGGTACGCCCGAAGCGGCCGCCCAGGTCCAGACCGAGTACACCGACTGGCTCCAGTACCCGCTGTCCTTCAAGACCGGCGGTGCGCTGACCCGAGCCAACGTGGCTTTTGAAACCGCTCTCGCCAACTACGTGGCGGCGCAGACGCCTGAAACCACCAAGGCTCTGCTGGATGCGCTGCTCATCGTCGAGCAGGTCTTCGTCGGCCAGTACTGGGGCACGCCCGAGCTGGTCGAGTTCTACGCAGAAAACGAAGTTGCGTAGTTCGATCCAGTCCTGATCCGATCAGTGCAGGCCGGCGGGGTGACCCGCCGGCCTGCACCCAATTTGTAGCTGGGGGGAAGAGATGCGTCGGGTGAGCGTGGCCGTCGCCGTACTCGCCTGCCTGTGGGCAGCTTTCCCCGCCGTGGCGTCGGGGCCGACGGGAGCGTCGGATCCGACGCGAGCCGTGTACATCGTCGAGTTCCGCGCCGAGCCGCTCGCAACCACCTCCCGTGTGACCGGCGACAGGTTCCACCCACGCAACCCGCAGGCCGTCGCCCACCGCAAGTTCCTCGATGCCACCCAGAGGAGAGTGCTCTTCGGCGCCGGCGTGTCCGAGGCGCAGGTCGGATACAGCTACCGGACCACGGTCGCCGGTTTCTCCGCCCGCCTCACGGCCGCGGAAGCAGTCCGGATCCGCGCAGAGAAGGAAGTGGCGTCTGTCACCGCCGACCGGATCCGCACGGTCCCGCACCGCCGGCCGGCCTCGATCGATACGGTCAAGCCGATACATCACGCGGCGTTGGCCCGGGCCGCGGTAACCGGGGGATCGCCCGGACCGGCAACCGTTGCGGAACCCCTCGTGGAAGCAGATCTGAGCGGTCAGCCCGCCGAATTCCTCGGCCTTCCCGAGGGGCTGTGGGCCCGCCTCGGAGGCCCCGAGAAGGCCGGCGAGGATGTCGTCGTCGGTGTCATCGACGGCGGGATCTACCCCGAACACCCGAGTTTCGCCGACGAGCCGATCGCGGCCGACGGCACGCGCCACTACATCGGCCCGGCCTACGGGCCGCCGCCTGCCACATGGCGCGGCATCTGCCAGGAGGGCGAGGCCTGGCCCGCCACCACGTGCAACAACAAGCTGATCGGGGCGCGGTACTTCGTCGACGGGCTGGGTGTCGAGAAGGTGGCCGAGCAGGAATTCCTCTCCCCGCGTGACGTCGAGGGGCACGGCACCGGCACGGCGTCGATCGCCGCCGGGAACTACGGCGTCGACCCCTCCTATCTCGGCAACGATCTCGGGGTCGGCGTGATCTCGGGAATCGCCCCTCGCGCCCGGATCGCCCACTACAAAGCGTTCTGGGCGGCCCCCGCGGCGGACGCCGGCATCGCGGCGGCGAGCGATCTTGTCGCCGCCATTGACGCCGCGGTGGCCGACGGCATCGACGTCCTGAGCTATGCCATTGGCGCGGAACTGGGCGCGACGCTGCCGATCTCCGACCAGTCGACCATGCTCGACGTGGAGGCGCAGGCGTTGCTCCGGGCCTTCGACGCCGGAGTCGTGCCGGTGCTGCCGGCCGGCAACGCCGGACCCGATCCCGACACGGTCGAAGCGCCCGGCCACACTCCCTGGGCCATCAGCGCCGGCGCCTCGGCCCTCCCCGTTACCTACGCCGCCACGGCCACGGTGTCGGGCGGGGCGGACGGGCCCGTCGTGACCGCTCAGGGGATCTCTCCCACTCCGGCGCTTCCGCCCACACCGCTCATCGACGGGGCGTCGGCCGCCGCTCCGGGGGCAACGCCGGCGGCGGCGGAGCGCTGCGCCGAGGGTTCGCTCGACCCCGCCCTGGTCGCCGGCAAGGTGGTCGTCTGCCGGCCGGAGAGCTTTCTCGTCGGCAGCGCCGTCCTGTCACTCGCCGGGGCCGCCGGGGGCATCCTGTACCAACCCCAGGCCCGACCGTTCCGGGACACCTGGGACGTGTGGCTGCCCTCGGTCATCGTGAGTGCCGCCGATGCATCGGCCATCCGGCAACTGATCGCATCCTCACCGAACGCCACAGCGGCGTTCACCGCCGGAACGCTGACACCGACCGCCACCGGCGACGTCGTCGTGCGCTTCTCGTCCCGGGGTGCGGCGCTGGGATCGCTCAGCATTCTGAAGCCCGACCTGCTGGCGCCGGGGGTTGATGTCATCGCCGCCCACACGCCCGAGGTTCCCGCCGCCGGGGCGCTGTTCGAGTGGTCGAAGGCGGAGCGCTTCCGCCCATTCGGTGGTACCTCCGTCTCGGTCCCCGTGACGGCCGGCGCCGCCGCCCTGCTCCGTTCGCTCCATCCCGATCTCGGCCCGAGCGAACTGAAGTCGGCGCTGATGACCACCGCCGAGCCGGACATCCTGATCGACGCCCTGGTGCCGATGACGCCGGCGACGGCACTCGACAAGGGAGCCGGTCGCATCGACCCGAACCGGGCCGCCGACCCCGGCCTCGTCCTGACCGAGACGACGGAACGGTTTCAGGACTACATCAGCGGCCAGGTACCGACGCGTGACCCGTCGCAGCCGATCATCGAGGCGACCGACCTCAACCTGCCGAGCATCGCCTTCGACCCGCTCATCGGCCCCCGCTCGACCCGCCGGACCTTTACCAGCATCGACGCTCAGCCCGGCAGCTGGACCGCTTCGATCGAGGGCCTGACCGGCATCACTGCGACGGTCTCGCCCGCGCAGTTCACGATCGAGCCGGGCCAGAGCCACACGGTGCAGTTCGACTTCACACCCGCCGGCGCCCGGAACGGCGACTACGTCGACGGCGCGATCGTGTTCACCAATGACCTGGACGGCCGCACCGTCCGCCTTCCGGTCAACCTGCGGCCCGAGAACTTCGAGGCGCCCGAGCAGCTGAACTTCGGTGCCACCCAGCCGGCCGGTCGTGCTCCGTTGGTGCTCCCGACGGGCTACGCGGGGCAGCTCTCGGCGCTCGGCTACGGGCTCGCCCGGGGGGAGGTCCGTCGCGACCAGACGGTCGGACTGGACCTCGACGACGACGGCGAAGACCTGAACCGGATCGCTCAGCCCGGCCCGGGGGTGACCACCTTCGATCTCACGGTCCCCGCCGACGCCAAAGCACTGGCGGCAGAGCTCGACGATGCGCGCTTCGGTGACCCGCTGGTCGACCTCGACCTGTTCATCTTCCACGATGACGAAGGTGACGGGTTCCGCTCGGACGATTTCGTCGACGCCAGCGAAACAGCTTCCCAGGAGGCGCTGTTCCTCCTCGACCCGGACCCGGGCTCCTACCGCATCAGCGTCCGGGGGGTGAGCGCCGATCCCGTCGCCACCTTCGACCTGACGACCTGGGTGCTCGACGACACGACGCCCGATGTGCTGTCGGATCCACTTGCGCCCGGCCTCCAGGTCGTCGACGACCCGGTTCCGGTCACCGTTGGCGGCCTCGGCACGCTGGCTCTCGAATGGGTCGGGCTCGACGAACCCGGCGTCTACCTCGGGTTCGTGACGTTCCATGACAGCGCGGTGCCCGATCCCGCCAACCCGTTGGGCGAGATGGTCGTCGCCATCACCCGGACATGAGACGGGTGCGGGTCCGGGGCGCGTTCGCCGTTGCTGTGCTCGCCTGTCTCGGCGGGTTCGTCCCGGCGACTGCGTCCAGCGCCGAGCGGTCGACTTACATCGTCCAGTTGCGGGCTGAGCCGCTGGCCACCGGCCTGGCCCGAGAAGGCAAGCTCGACTCGGCGAGCCCTGAAGCCGTCGATTACCGCCGCCGCCTCGACGGCCTCGAGATCGGCGCCCTTCAGGCGGCCGGCATCGACACCGATGCCGTCGGGTACCGCTACCGGACGACGCTCGCCGGCTTCTCGGCCCAATTGACGGCACAACAAGCCGAGCGTCTGCGGGGACTGCACGATGTCGCGGCCGTCACCGCCGACCGGATCCGCTCCTACGGGCCCCGGCCCCAGAGCGCCGAAGAAACCGCTGCGACAAATGGCTCGACCGCGGCCACCGCGTCGACGACCACCGCGTCGACGACCACATCGTCGATAGCCGCAGCGCCGCTGGGCACGTCGCCGCTGGCCACCGCGCCGGACGGCGACCTCGGCGGCCAACCAGCCGACTACCTCGGCCTGCCCGAAGGCCTCTGGGCCCGGCTCGGCGGCCCCGACAACGCCGGTGAAGGAATCGTCGTCGGTGTGATCGACAGCGGGATCTACCCGGAGCACCCGAGCTTCGCCGACACGCCGATCGCCGCCGACGGCACCCGCAACTACATCGGCCCCGCCTACGAAGCGCCGCCCGCCACCTGGAAAGGCACGTGCGAGGAAGGCGAGAACTTCCCGGCCACCTCGTGCAACAACAAGCTGATCGGGGCGCGGTTTTTCAACGACGGGTTCGGCGACAAGGTGGCCGAGGAGGACTTCCTCTCACCTCGCGACGCCGACGGACACGGCACCGGCGTCGCGTCGATCGCCGCCGGGAACTACGGCGTCAACCCGCAGTTCCTCGGGAACGACATGGGACTCGGGGTGATCTCCGGGATCGCTCCCCGGGCCAGGGTGGCCGCGTACAAGGCCGTGTGGATCGTCCCGACCTTCGAGGGTTCGGTGGGCAGCGACAGCGACCTGGCGGCAGCCATCGACGCCGCCGTGGCCGACGGCGTCGACGTGATCAACATGTCGGTTGGCGTTCTGATCGACACGCTCGGCCCGTTCAGTAACCCGTCGATCCTGATGGACCCCATATCGCTGGGCTTCCTCCGCGCTGTCGACGCCGGTGTCGTTGCGGTCAACTCGGCGGGCAACTCCGGCCCGGAAGTCTCCATTGACCACCCGGCCATCGCGCCGTGGATCATCTCCGTCGGAGCGTCCGGGCTGGATACGACGTTCGGCTCGACGGTGACGGTCTCAGCCGGACCGGACGGCCCGGTGATCACCGCCGAGGGAATCACCGCCACCCCGGGCGTCCCCACGCTTCCCCTCATCGCCGGCACCGCCGCCGCCGCCCCCGGGGCCGACCCCGCCCTGGCGGAGCGTTGCGCCCGAAACACGCTCGATCCCGCCCTGGTGAAGGGGAAGGTCGTGCTGTGCCGGCCTCAGGGGGGCGCCGTTCTCACCAGTCGCAACCTCTGGGAGTTCGGTGCGGCCGGGGGCCTCTTCTTCACGAACACCCGTACCTTCCGGTACAACCCCGAGGAGTACTGGCTTCCCACCGTCATCCTCCAACCCACCGATGGGATGGCGATCCGGGACCTGCTGGCGTCGGCGCCCGCCCCAACCGCGTCCTTCACCGACGGGACGGTGATGCCGACGACCGGGGGAGACATCCTGCTGCGGTTCTCATCACGAGGCCCGGCGTTCATCTACCCGAGCATCCTCAAACCCGACTTGATCGCCCCCGCTGCGAGCATCATCGCCGCCCATACGCCGGACGTTCCCATCGGCGGATTCTCGATCGAACCGCCCGGCCTCTTCCGCCCCCTCTTTGGTACCTCGTTCTCCGCGCCCGTCACCGCCGGCGTCGCGGCCCTCCTCCTCGACCTCAATCCGGGCCTCAGCCCGAGTGAGGTGATGTCGGCGCTGATGACGACGGCGAACGCTGCCGTTCTCCACGACGCCAACGGAATCCCGTCGGTGCCGACGACACCGCTCGAGATCGGAGCCGGCCGCATCGATGCGAACCGGGCCGCCGACCCCGGCCTCGTGCTGAGGGAGACGACGAGCAGGTTCGAAGCCTTTCTGTTGACGCAGGTTCCCACCCGGGACCCGGCCCAGCCCACGGTGGACGCGTCGGATCTCAACCGCCCGAGCATCGCCTTCGATCCTCTGATCGGAACCCGCTCCACCGACCGCACCTTCACCAGCGTGGATCCGCAGCCGGGCACCTGGCAGGCATCGTTCACCGGACTCGCCGGGGTCGAAGCCACGGTGGAGCCGGCGCAATTCTCCATCGACCCGGGCCAGAGTCAGACGTTGCGGCTCACCTTTGCGCCGACCAGCCCGCCCACAGGCGAGCAGTACTTCGACGGCGCCGTGGTCCTCACCAACGAGCAGGACGGGCGAACCGTCCGCCTCCCGGTCGTGGTGCGGCCAGCCCCGTTCGAGCCTCCCGTCCGGCTCAACTTCGGCGCCACACAACCTGGCGGACAGGCACCCTTCCCGGTTTCGACCGGCTACGACGGGGTGCTGTCGGTCGTGGGCTACGGCCTGGCGGCGCCGCAGACCATCCTGAACCAGACAGTGGGCAAGGACGAGAACAGCGGCGAAGACGACGCCCTGGCCCAGCCGGGCCCCGGCGTGACCGTCTTCGACGTGCAGGTCCCACCAGGAGCGCAGGCGGTGGCCGCGGAGACCGGAGGTCCGGCGCTCACCGACCAGCTCGCCGACATCGACCTGTTCCTCTTCTACGACGACGAGGGCGACGGCTTCGACTACGACGATCTTCTCGAGTTCAGCGAGCGAGAAGGCTCGGCCGAGTCGATCATCTGGACCGACCCCGAACCGGGCCCATACCGGTTCGCCGTCCGGGGATTCGACGCGGACCCCATCGCCACGTTCGACCTGACGACGTGGCTCATCGCCGACCCCGCCCCCGACGTGCTGGGCGACCCGCCCGGCCCCGGGCTGCAGGTCAGCGGCGATCCGCTCACCGCCATCCCCGGCGGCGTCGCCAACCTGACCGTCGAATGGGCCGGCCTCGACGAACCCGGCGTCTACCTCGGCCTCATCAGATACGACCTGCCGATCTCCCACCCGGACGCCTCGCCCTGGGAAACCGTCGTCGCCATCACCCACCAGGGCGCACAAATCCAGTGAACACAGAAAGGTCTCAGATGAAGCGCACCCGAGTTGTCCTGGTGGCCCTGCTCGCCCTGGTCCTTCCGGGCCTGAGCCAAACGGCCGATGCACGATCCAAGCAACCCGGAACTGACATCATCGGCGGCAGCAACGCAAACCCCGGCGAGTTCCCGTTCATGGTTGCGATCCTCGACGACGAGATCGACGGCGACGACCTCGACAAGCAGTTCTGCGGCGGCTCGTTGATCAACGCCGAATGGGTGCTGACCGCCGCCCACTGCTTCCTGGGCAACGAGGAAGTCGCGGTCGCGGTGGGGCGGACGGACCTGACGAACGACGACCAGGGCCTGCGAATCGAAGACGTCGATGTCTTCGTCAACGACGACTTCGGCTCGCCAACCCGGAACGCCAATGACGTTGCGCTGATCCGCCTGCCAAATCCCGTGAACACCAGCCTCTTTCCGCCGATTGCTCTCGCCCCCGTCGGAGACAACGACCTCGAGCAGCACGGCGTGCGCCTCACCACGATTGGCTGGGGGACCGTAACTGCCAAGGGCAGGACGGTCTACCCAGAGATCCTCCAGAAGGTCACTGTGCCCGTCGTCGGTGACGATCCCTGCCAGAACGTTTACAGGAAGAGGCTCGACACGCTCACCATGGTCTGTGCGGGCGAGTTCGCAAGGACAGCTGCCTTGGCGACAGCGGTGGCCCCCTGTTCGGCACCGAGAACGGCACCCTGATGCAGGTCGGCATCACGAGCTGGGGCACGGGCTGCGCAACGAAGAAGTTCCCCGGCGTCTACACCGAGGTGAACAACCCGGCTATTCGCGCCTGGATCGACGAAACCATCGCCGCGAACTGACGCGCGTCAGGGCGCCGTCATCCTCCGCACTGGTAGTAGGTGCCCTTGTCGGGGTCGTTGACTTCACGGCAGTTGACCCCGGGGTAGGGGCCGGGCACGGACCCTGGCGCGGTCGTGGTGGTGGCGCCCGGCTGGGGCGCCGTCCCCGTCCCGGGTGTGCCCGCCGTGGGGGCGGTGGTGGCGCTGCCGTCCCCGGACGGGCTCGTCGTCGCGGACCCGCCCGCCGGCGTGGTTGTGGTGACCTGACCCCCGGGCGTGGGGGCGGGCTGACCCGGGGAGTTGGTGGCGGGCTGCCCGGCGGAAGTTGTCTGCGTGCCTGCCGGATCGCCGGCTGCCGGCCCGGAACCCGAGCTGGTGGTCGTAGAGGATGACGTCGTCGCGTCGCCGTTGTCGCCCGTCTTCGCTCCGGAGTTGTCGCCAGACGAGCCGCAGGCGGCGGCCAGGGCGATCAGCAGAATCAGCGCCGACTTCTTCACAAGCTCCAGGGTAAACGAACCGCCCGGGGCCAAAGCCCCGGGCGGTCGCAAGAACCTCTGGTCGGTCTAGATGTCGTAGTACAGGTAGAACTCGTACGGGTGCGGGCGGAGCCGCACGGCGTCGATCTCCCGGGAACGCTTGTAGTCGATCCAGGTGTCGATGACGTCCTGGGTGAAGACGTCGCCCACGAGCATGAACTTGTGGTCCGCCTCCAGAGCCGACAGGGCCTCCTCGAGGGACGACGGCACCTGGGGCACCTGCGCCAGTTCCTCGGGCGGGAGGTCGTAGAGGTCCTTGTCGAGCGGCTTGGGCGGCTCGATGCGGTTCTGGATCCCGTCGAGGCCGGCCATGAGCATGGCCGAGAAGGCC
>JAICGL010000019.1 GCA_025923175.1 Acidimicrobiia bacterium | reverse complement strand
TACGCCGTCGTGCTCCTCGACGAGATCGAGAAGGCGCACTCCGACGTCTTCAACGTGCTGCTGCAGGTGCTCGACGACGGCCGGCTGACCGACGGCCAGGGCCGCACGGTCGACTTCACCAATGCGGTGTTGATCATGACCTCCAACCTGCCGGTCGATCCGCTCGAGTTCTTCAAGCCCGAGTTCGTCAACCGCATCGACGAGATCGTGCGGTTCCGCCGCCTGGAGCGGTCCGACATGGCCGCCATCGTCGGCATCCAGCTGCGCCACCTCGCCGATCGTCTGGCGGCCCGTAGGCTCACGCTCGAGGTCTCACCTGAAGCGGAGCTGTGGCTGGCTGAGAAAGGCTACGACCCTGACTTCGGCGCCCGGCCGCTCAAGCGGGTGATCCAGAAGGAGGTCGGCGACCGCCTCGCCATGAAGCTCCTCGAAGGGGAGTACCCCGAGGGCGGGACGGTCAAGGTCGACGTGGAAGGCGACCAGCTCTCGTTGGTTTAAAAGGGATCCACCTCGAACGTCCCGCCGGCCCGCCAGTAGAAGCCGTCTCTCCGGTGCAGAAATCCGTCGTCGACGAGGTAGCGCCGGAGAGCGGCGTAGTCGGCGTGGACTGCTGCGAGGCGCTCGTTCACCTCGTTCTCCGGGTAGGCCTGGCCGGGTTCGAACAGGTTCGCCAGCCAGTCGAGCACGACCATTCTTTTGCTGCGCACAGCTGGGATCTGGACGAGCCTGCCGTCACGTACAAAGATTCGGAGTATCCGGTCGACGTCGGGGCCGCGGCCGGATTGGGGGCTATCCGGCTCGTGGGGCCGGTCGAGAGACTCGAGCGCTTCTCGAAAGCGTTCGGGGCGCAGCACGTAGGAGTCGCCGTCCTGGTCGACGAGACCGGCGCCGGCGAGACGGGTCAGTGCTTTTGCCGCACGGCGCAGGTCGAGGCCGGCGGCGGCAGCAACCTCGGAGGCGGTAGCTGGGCCGGAGCCGAGGACCAGAGCAGCAACGGTGCGCAGACGATCGTCATCGGCGAGCAGGCCGAGGAGAGTGGAGGCTTCGGAGCTCATGGGCGGCGACCAGGCTAGGGAGTTTCACCTGCCCCCCGCCGACCATGCTACGGCGCCTCACCTGCCCCCCGCGATTGGCGCAGTCACGGGCAGTGGTCCGCCACCCGGGCGCCCGAGCGTTGCAAGATGCCCTGTCATGGGGTCAGACCGGAGGACGTTCCTGCGGAGTCTCCTCGCCGGGGGTGTTCTTTTCGGCGGCGGGCTGGGTCGGGCTGCCCGCGCGCTCGACGACGGGTCGCCCGGGATCCGCGTCGAGGTCCTGCCGGTACGGGCCGTTCCCCGGTCCGTCTTCCCCGGCGCCGCCGGTGGACTGATCCAGTTCGGGGCGCTGCGCCTCCCGTTCCCGGCGACGCATCTCGGGCTCCGGTGGCAGGGCAGCGAAGCCGACCTGGTCGAGATCTGCTGGCAGGTCGCGGGGGAGTGGGGAGCGTGGCACCGCCCGTCGATCTGGCATGACGCCGGCGACCACGACACCGGCGTCGTCGCCGCCGGGCTCGTCCGCCCGGCGCTGGGCGCGACGCGCCTTGGCGTGCGCTGGTCGGCGGGCGCCACGGTCTTCGAGGCGGTATTCATCGACGCCGGGTCCGGCCCGGCGCCGGTACCGGTGGCCAACCAACCGGCACCGCCTCAACCGGAGATCATCACCCGGGCCGGGTGGGGGGCCGACGAGAGCATGCGAAAGGGACCCCAGGAATTCGCCCCGATCTCCAAGCTGGTCGTGCACCACACGGTGACACCCAACGACGACCCCGACCCGGCCCAGACCGTGCGGGCCGTCTACGCCTACCACACCCGCCACAACGGCTGGAACGACATCGGTTACAACTTCGTCGTCGACCAGCAGGGCCGGGTCTACGAAGGCCGCTGGGCCAGGGTCTACCGGCCGGGGGAGGCCCCGAACGGGGAAGACGAAAGAGGCCGGGGCATCATCGGCGCTCACGCCAAGGCCGTGAACCCCGGCACCGTCGGGATCGCCGTCCTCGGCGACTACTCCGGCGGCTACGTCCCGCCGGGGCCTGCCCTCGACGGGCTCGTCCGGGCGCTGGCGTGGAAAGCGGCCCGGCACGGTATCGACCCCAAGGGGACGGCGCCGTTCACCGCCAAGGACGGTTCGCAGCGCACGTTCCCGAACATCTCAGGGCATCGCGATGTCGGTGAGACCGGCTGCCCTGGCAGCCGGCTCTACGAGCGCCTGCCCGAAATCCGCCAGCGGGTAGCCGAGGCCATGGGCGCGCCGCCCGCCGCTCCCGCTCCTGCGCCACAGCCCGGCCCGCCGTTGCCTGCGCCGCCCCCGCCCGTCCCGGAGTTTCCCGGGTTCTGGGCCACCGCCGCCGACGGGCGGATCCGTCCCTTCGGCGACGTGCAGTCGGCCGGCGACCTGGCCGGGCGCCAGCTCGGCGGCCCGATCGTCTCGCTGGCCGCCACGCCCGGCGGCCGGGGGTACTGGATGGTGGGCGCCGACGGCGGCGTCTTCGCCTTCGGCGACGCACCGTTCCACGGCGCACCGGCCGGGCAGCTGCGCTCGCCGGCGATCCACCTCGAGCCGACGCCGAGCGGGAAGGGGTACTGGGTGCTCTCCGCCGCCGGCGAGGTCTTCGCCTTCGGCGACGCCGCCTTCCGGGGCCAGCTGTTCCCGGTACCCGTGAATGCCGTCGGCCTGGCCGCCACCCCGAGCGGTCTCGGTTACTGGATTGCCACCACCGACGCCCAGGTGTTCGCCTTCGGCGACGCCGTGCTCCAAACCGCCACCGGCGCATCCGTGCCGGCCGGCGACGAGCCGAGCCCGCCGCCGAAGCCAGCCGGCCCGACCGTGGCCATCGCCGCTTCATACGACGGCAAGGGCTATTGGCTGCTCAACCGCGACGGAGGCGTGTTCTCGTTCGGCGTGCCGTTCCACGGCAGCGTCATCGAACGCCACCCCTACGGCCAGGCCATCGACCTTCGTCCGACCGAGTCCGGCGCCGGGTATTACATCGCCGGTGCCGACGGCGCCGTCTTCGCCTTCGGCGATGCCGACCGCCGCCGCGAACGTCCCCCCGGTGGAGGAGAGGCGGTCGTCGACGTCGCCTTCCGGCCGACCGGCGCCCGGCCCGCACCCGCCGCGGCTCCCGCGCCGCCTTCATCCCCGCCCGGCCCGCCCGCCGCCCCACCCGCGCCGGCGCCGCCGGGTCCGCCGGCCGCACCACCAGGGGCCCCGGGCCCGCCCGCGGCCCCCGCACCGCCGCAGGCACCGAAACCCGCCAAGATCTGAGGTGTGATCTCAGAGGCCGACGAAACGGCCGCTCCACCTCCCGCCACCGGGCCGCCCCGGCGCCTCTACCTGTGGGCAGCGCTCGTCCTCGTCGTCCTGTCGCTCGGCGCCATCTGGATCGCCGCCCAGGCCGACCCGTCCGACACGTTCGCCACCGTCGACGTCGAGAACCTCCCCGTCGGGCGGCCGGCCCCCGAGGTCCGGGCCAAGGGTTGGCTCAACTCGCCCGCCCTGTCGGCCGGCGACCTGGCCGGCAAGGTCGTCGTCTACGACTTCTGGACGTACTCCTGCGTGAATTGCGTCCGCACCCTGCCCTACCTGCGCGCCTGGCACGAGCGGTACCGCGGCGACGGGCTCGTCCTCCTCGGCGTCCACTCCCCGGAGTTCGACTTCGAAAAAGACCGCCGCAACGTCGAGCAAGCCACCGCCCGTCTTGAGGTCACCTGGCCGGTGGCCCTCGACGACGACATGGTCGTCTGGGACGCCTTCTCCAACCGCTACTGGCCGGCTAAATGGATCACCGACCGCCAGGGGAGAATCCGCTACTTCCATCCCGGCGAGGGCAACTACGTCGAGACCGAGAACGTGATCCGGACCCTCCTCGGCGTGGACACCTCATCGCCGAGGGCGCTGGACCCGAAAGAGCCGAAGCGGGCGCCGGACGAAGTCCTCCAGAACCTCACCCAGGAGACCTACCTCGGCACGGAGCGGGGAAGCGTGGCCGAGGCCGGGCAGCACGCCTACCAGCCGGGGGAGTTGCGCACCCACCAACCCGGGCTGACCGGCACCTGGCAGGGAGAACCCCAGCGGATCCGCTCCGTCTCTCCCGACGCCTCGCTCTCCCTCCGCTACCAGGCCCGGGAGATCAACCTCGTGATGGCGACGGGAGCGCCGGGCGGCGTCCCGGTCGACGTCACCGTCGAGCTCGACGGCAAGCCCCTCCCGGAGGGCTTCCGGACCGGGGACACCAGAGTCGACGACCAGGGAGCGACCTACGTGCGAGTCCAGGCGTCCGACCTCTACCGTCTCGCCTTCGGGCCGCGGATCGACCAGCACACGCTCCGCCTGACGCCGAGGACGCCGGGCCTGGAAGCGTTCGCGTTCACCTTCGGAGCCTGAGGATGCTCACCCAGGCGGTGACGCTGTTCGGTGCGGGGATCGCCTCGTTCCTCGCTCCGTGCCTCGTCCCGCTGCTGCCGGCCTATCTGGGGATCATCGCCGGCGAGGCGGTGGAGGCCCGGGATCCTGCCCGGGCGGTGCCCGCCACGCTCCTGTTCGTGCTGGGGTTCTCGCTGGTCTTCGCCGGCTTCGGCGCCGCCGCCGGCCTGCTGGGCTCGGCTCTGACCGAGGTGCAGGACGGGGTCCAGCGGGTGGGCGGGGTGGTGGTGGCGATCATGGGCCTCGTGCTGCTCGGCGTCATCCGAGGCCCTCTCACCCGGGAGCGGCGTCTCATCGGCCGGGTTGGCCGCATGACCGGGCCGCTGCGGCCGGTCGTCGTCGGAATAGCGTTCGGCGCGGCCTGGAGCCCGTGTGTCGGGCCGCTGCTCGGCGCCGCGCTCACCGTCGCTGCCGGATCGGGTAACGCCGGGCGGGGGGCGGTGCTGCTGTTCGCCTATGCCCTGGGGATCGGCGTTCCGTTCCTCGTGGCGTCGCTCGGGCTGGCCTCATCGCCCCGCCTTGCCGAATGGCTACGCCGCATCGGGCCCCGGGTCGAGCGGGTGGCGGGCGGCCTCCTGGTCGTGCTTGGTGTGCTCCTCGCCTCCGGCTTGTACCGCCACCTGACGTCCTACCTGGCGCGTTTCGCCCCCAGCATTGCTGGACTCTGAGCGCCGCCGGCGCTCAGGCGAGCTCAGCCGCGTCGTCCCCGCTCAGGTCAGTTGCGTGGGTGGCGAGCTGAACAACTAGCGCCCGGCTGAGCTGGGCCCACCGCTCGGACCCGCCCGACATCCCGATGGCGCCCTGGCGGCCCGGGCCCGGGCCGACGAGCATTGCGGCGCAGCACACCTCGGGGCGGTACTGCTGCTCCTCGGTGAAGATGCCCGATCGGGCCGAGATCGCAATCTCGTGGTGCAGCTGACCCTCGTCGGTGATGGTGTTGCTTGTGAACGGGCGTAAACCCTGCTCCTCGAGCAGCGCTTTTCGTTGCCCGACCGGGATGGTCGACAACAGCGCCTTTCCGAGCGCCGTGGCGTGGGCGCCCTCGTCGAATCCGACGACGAGGTCCTCGAGGTGGGGTGAGTGTGGACCCTCCACGAGGTCGGTCAGCACCACATGCCCGTCCACCAGCTGGGCGAAGTAGGCGGTGTGCCCGGTGACCTCCGCCAGCTGCCGCAGCACCTCATGGACCTGCGGGGGCCGGTTCAGCGAGGCCACCAGATCACGGAACCGGCTGGCGATCTCCATGCCCAGGGCGTACACGCCGTTGTTGCGGCGGACGAGGTACCCCTCATAGGCCAGCGTCCTGACCAGGTGATACGTGGTCGGGAGCGCGATGTCGCACCGGTGGGCGATCTGCTTGGCGTTCAGGCCTTCTGGACTGTCCCCGACCTCTTCGAGGATCCGGAGCGCGCGAGACACGCTCTGGATCAGATCGGTCGGCCTCCCCGACATCATCTAACCGATCTCCTGCTGCGATGAAGTGCTGTGCGCTGACTCGGTCGACGCCCGACCCTTACCTGGTTCTCAGGGACAGGCTCTAGCGTCTCGTTCAGTATATGAAATGTCCTTGATCAGCGGTAACGATCGCACAAGGATCATTTCGCGGGGCTTTTGCCACTGCGTCCGTTTTTGGGCGCTTAGCCCGCTCAGATGTTTGTAGCCGCAAGGGGAGGCCGAATGGCAGAGAAGTACAAGAAGTACTACCCGGATCCGTCCGAAACACCCCCGATCGACATCATGCCGGCGTCGAACGGTGAGTTCATGCCCCCGGACCCGACTCCCGAGCAGCGGAAGATCATGGCCCTCCAGAACGAGAAGATCGAGGAGGTCCGCCGCAAGTTCGGGATGAGCCGTCGGCAATTCGTCCGCACGGCTGCTGCCTACGGCATTGGTGTCTGGGCCGTCGACCAGGTCACCGGAGGCAAGTGGGGGAACTACGCCTTCGCCCAGAACACCAAGACGACGAAGGCCTGTGACCTGGAGAACCCGGGGGCCCAGCTGGCCAACATGCCGGGCGAGTTCATCCTCGACACCCAGGGCCACGCGCTCGACTCCGACATCAACGCCAAGTGGCGGACGCAGGAGCCGGGCTTCATGCAGTTCCTGCTGCTGTGGACCTCGCAGGGCATGGGTGACTACCCGGGCTACAACGAGGGCGGCGTCCGCGGGACGGGCGGCGGCGAGATCGACCCCGTCGAGAACCTGGGCCGGTACCACTACTTCAAGGAGATCTTCCTCGACAGCTCGGAGACGGTGAACCTGCTCACCGCCCTGCCGAAGCTGCCCGACGAGGTCAACATCACGCCCATGAAGTGGGCCGCCGAGACCCGGGACATGATCAACGGCATGACCCAGTCGGAGCGCTGCTTCGTGCACGCGTTCTCGCAGCCGAACCGGGGCTTCCAGGGTCACGGCAAGGTGCCGGCGTACCAGCAGGAAGACTTCGACTGGATGGAAAGCATCGCCGGCCCGCTGGACGTGCGGGGCTGGAAGCTCTACTGCGGCTGGGGCGACCCCGGCCTCGGCGCCATCGGCGGTGAAGGTCCGAGCCACAACGGCTGGTGGTTCGACGACGAGAACGGCCTGGCCATCGTCGAGCACATCCGGCGTATCCAGCAGAAGCTGAACCGGCCGGCGGTCATCTGCACCCACAAGGGCCTGGCGTTCAACGGCACGTTCGACTCGGCGAAGTTCTCGCCGCGGGACATGGGCATCATCGGTTCCCAGTTCCCGGACATCACGTTCTTCACCTACCACTCGGGCTACGACGGCGAGCACATGAAGGCGTACGCGGGCGACGAGAACGTCAACTCGTCGAACCGCGGGGTCGACTGCTTCGTCAAGAGCCTCCGGGAGAACGGGATCGACGCGACCCGCTTCATCCCCAAAGGCCTGGAGCACGGCAACTCGCCCAACATGTACGCCGAGATCGGCACGACGTGGTGGGCGAACATGAGCGACGCCGACCGTGCCACACACCTGCTCGGCAAGCTCATCACCTACGTCGGCCCGCGCCGCATCGTGTGGGGCTCCGACTGCATCTGGTACGGGAACCCGCAGCCCCAGATCGTTCTGCTCCGGGCGCTGCAGTTCTCCGACGAGGCCAAGGAGTTCTACAACCTGCCGTACGGCCTCGACGGTGACCGTTGGGATCCCACGAAGAACGCGCTCGACGGGTCGAGCTACATGCTGCCGCACGCAGCAGTCGCCGGCTGGCCGACCGACGGCAAGGCGCACCCCGAGCGGACGATCCGGAACGGCATCCTGGGCCGCAACGCTGCGGAGCACTACGGCCTCGACCCCGACGCCGTGCGCAACGCGATGTCGTGCGACGAGGTCCAGAAGATCCGTGACGCCTACATCCTCAACCCGGGGACGCCGAAGGAGACGGCTCCGTCCGCGAGCAACCACATCAACGGTCCGCGGACCAGGTCGGAGTTCCTCCGGTTCCGCAAGGAAGAGAACACGCTCGAGCCGAACAAGTTCGTCCGGTTCCCGAGCTGACGGGGTCACCCCTTTTCCATCACCACATCGCACTCGAAGACAAGGGGAGGGATTGATGAAAGTCAAGCTGGCCGTGCTGGCGGCGGCGACCTTCGCGGTCGTGGCCGTGGGCGCGGCGCCGGCTGGCGCGGCCTCGTCCTACGGGCCGGGTCAGTACAAGGAGGGCCCGAAGAATGGGGACCCGAGCGTGATCACCGCCGAGGCCGACCCGGCCACCGGGAAGGTGACCATCCTGCAGCGCAACACCCGCCAGGCCGCCGCCGTCAACTGCGTTGGCGACGGCCCCAGGGCGACGCTCCTGGCGCTGCACCCGGTCACCGACGCGGTGTCGTCGGTTACGGTCGACTACGCCGAGGCGTTCCTGTCGGACAACGAGATCATCATTCACGTCGCCGTCTCCGGCGATAAGAGCGGTGCCCTCGGAGCCAGGTCCGACTTCGGACCCATGATGGGCGACAGCGGCTCGGTCAACGTCCCGCTGCGGTCCTCGCCCCAGTCGGGCGAGACGCTGACGATCCAGTTCGGGCTCCAGACGGGCGCGGGCTGCCTTCCGCACCCTCAGCTCGGGCTGGATGGCAGCCGCTTCGTCAATGGTGGGCAGATCGTCTTCACTGCGGCGAAGGTCGGGTGATGGCGATGAACAAGCGATCCATCGGCATCCTCGTGACCGTGATCGGCCTCGGGGCCCTGGGTCTCGCCGGGCCGGCGTCAGCCGAGAAGGCTGCGCCGGCGCAGCAGGCCCCGGCTCCGTCCGACGACATCACCGGCCAGGACCACCCTGCCGACGTCTCGGTCCAGGCCTGGCAGTACATCCCGCCGACCGTCCACGTGAAGCAGGGCTCCAAGATCAAATTCGGTAACTACGACATGTACCCCTACGGGGCGGGCATCGCGGCCCACAGCATGGAGGAGGCAATCCCGGGCTGTACGTCGCCGCCGTACCACACGAACAAGGGTTGCGACCGCTACCCGTTGTTCACGAGTGCACTGACCGACCACGGCTACGTGCACAACGTGGAGGGTGTCGACAAGCTGCCGCCCGGCCAGTACGACTTCACGTGCCAGATCCACTCGCAGATGCGGGGGACGCTGGTCGTCGAGTAGCAGCTACGGCTACAACGCACGTTCCATGAGAAGAGCCCCCGTTCGCCGGGGGCTCTTCTTCATTATGAGATGTGGACGACAAAGGCGTCGCGATCGCCGAGGTTCTTCTGGCCCGACAGGGCCCCGGTCGTCCCTCCGGCGAGATAGAACCCGTCATTGCCCGTCGCCAGGGCCATGGCGTAGTCCTCGGCCGGGCCGCCGAACTGATGGACCCACTGGAGGTCTCCCCTCGGCCCGGCGGCCGCCAGGAAAGCGTCTGAGCCGCCGCTCGAGGTCGAGCCGCGCAACGGCCCACCGCTCCTCCCGGCGACGTACATGCGGCCGCTCGGGTCATAGCTGATCGCCTCGGCGTCGTCGACGCCGGAGGTGCCGAACTGCCGGGACCACAGGCCGTTGCCCTGGCTGTTGAAGGCCATGATGTACGCATCGGAATCTCCCTCGGACTTGTGGCCGGGGAGTGAGCCGGTGGTGCTGCCGACGACGAGCACGTCGCCGGTGGGGCTGATCGCCGACGCCACGGCGTAGTCGTCGAGGGGGCTGCCGAACTGCCGGGTCCAGACGACGTCGCCGGCGCCGTTGTACTGCCGCACGAATCCGTCGAGGCCACCGGCGGCTGAGGCTCCGGCCAGCAGGCCGCTGGTCTCGCCCGCCACGATCGGGCTTCCGTTGCCGTCGAGGGCAACGGTGAGCGCGTAGTCCTCCACCTTGGTGCCGAACTGCCGGACCCAGACCGGGGCACCGGTGGCATCGAGCTTGACGATGAAGCTGTCGAAGTCGCCGATGTTCGTCTGACCGGGGAGGGCGGCCCGGGTCCCGCCGACGACGTAGGCGTTGCCCTCCTTGTCAATCTTGACCGAGGCTGCGCTCTCGCCACCGCCGCCGCCGAACTGGCGCGTCCACACCTCGTCACCGCCGGGCGTGTACTTGCGCAGGAAGGCGTCCCAACCGCCGGCGGACGTCTGGTCCGGGAAGGTGCCGAAGGTCTGCCCGACGACGTAGACGTTGCCCGCGTCGTCGAGCGTGACGCCCTTCGGTATGTCGCGCTCGGTGCTGCCGAACTGGCGGGTCCAGACCTCCGCCCCCGACGGGTCGTAGTGCCGGAGGAACGCGTCGATCATCCCGTAGTTGGTCTGCCCGGGCAGCACACCCGACGTCTGCCCGATGACGAACAGGCTCCCGGCCGAGTTGATCGCGAGCCCATTGGCGTCGTCGGGAGACGTGGTGCCGAACTGGGTCGTCCACCCGATGGTGGCGGCCGGAGCGGAAGCCGGCCACAGGAGGGCCCCGCCGACGGCGGTCGCCAGAAGGGCGACGGCCGACCGCAAGGCGGGGAGACGCAACGCTCGATGCATGCACTTCCTCCCCGCGAGCGACCGTGGGCAGGCGCGACCCTACTGCCTCGGAGACGGGGTGGAAACGCTTGTCTCAGAACGTGAGGACGGGCCAGCCCTGAAGCCGGGCCTCCCTGCGCAGCCTCCGGTCCGGGTTCACCGCCACCGGCCGGCCGGCCGCCGTGAGGAGCGGCAGGTCAGACATGGAATCGGAGTAGGCGGTTGCTCGCGAGAGGTCAGCCGTGCCGAGCTCGACCCAGAGCCGGGCGAGCTTGCCTCGCCCGTGGCAGAACGGCCCCTCGAGCCGGCCGGTGAACCGGCCGTCGCTCACCTCGGCCCGCGTCCCGACGGCGCGCTGGGCCCCGAGGGCCCGGGCCGCTGCGTCGACCAGCGGCTGCGGGCTGGCGGAGGCGATGACACAGAAGTCCCCGGCGGCGAGGTGGCGGTCGAGGAGCCACCGGGCGCCGGGGCGGGCGGTGCGGGCCAGGTCTTCACCGAGCCCCTCCGCCACGTCGAGAAGCGGGCCGGCCTCGCGATCGGCCACGTCGGCCAGCAGCGCGGCAAGCAGGCGATGGGCCGCGGAAACTCCCTGGCCCCGCCGGACGAACACGGCCTCCCGGGCGAGATAGCCGGCCATTCGGCGGCTGCCGACCATGCCGGCCCCGTGCAGGGCACGCCCGAAGAGGCTGAGACTGGACCCGGGTAGCAACGTCCGATCGAGATCGAAGACCGCCAGGCGACCAATGTTGTCCGGGAGCCTCGAGGGCCCTCCCGGCGGGTCGGATGCGGTGGCCTCGTCTCGAGGGACGAAGGCCCGGGTGCTCATGAATCGATGATGAGTGGGCCTGCTTTCCGATTCGTGAACACCGAGGGCGGCAGGAGATGAACTGCGAGCGAAGCCTGAGGAGGGTCAGCCGCCGGCCTGCAGCCGGCGCATTCCGGCCAGCCAGCGGTCGTAGTCGCCGGCCTTTCGCTGGAAATAGGTGGAAACTTCGGGGTGGGGGAGGATCAGGAATCGTTCGGCGCGCAGGCCTTCCACGACCTCATCGGCAACCTGCTCGGGTTCGATCACACCGAGGTTGGTGAGGGCCTGCTGCGTGTTCGAAGACATGGCGGGGGCCAGCATGTCGGTTCTCACGAGCTGGGGGCAGAGGCACGAAACCCGCAGACCCTGATCGCCGTATGTGATTGCCAACCATTCGGCGAAGGCGACGGCGGCGTGCTTCGTGACGGAGTAGGGAGCGTTGCCGAACATGGTCAGAAGTCCGGCCGAGGATGCGGTCACGAGGATGTAGCCGGCACCCTGCTCGAGCATGAGTGGCACGAGCTCCCGGGCGGCGTAGACGTGCGAGAGCACGTTGACCCGCCACATGCGTTCCCAGTCCTCGTCCGGGGCACCGGGCCCGATGACGGCGGCCGGGTCGTCGGTCCGGCTGCCCGTCAGGATGCCGGCATTGGCGCAGAAGAGGTCGATGCGGCCAAAACTCAGACGGGCGGCGTCGATCAGCGCCAATACGTCGGCCTCGACCGACATGTCGCCCGGCACGGCCACGCCTTTGATCTCCTGGGCGACGGAGGCCGCTCCCGGCGCGTCGACATCGGCGACGACCACCGTGGCGCCCTCAAAGGCGAACCTCCGGCACAGAGCCCGCCCGATGCCCGACGCTCCTCCGGTCACCACAGCGACCTTTCCGGCCAGCTCCATGCCGGGAGTCTCGCACGGCGCTGCGGCCGAAGGGCTTTAGGGGAGACGCCCGTCCTGCGTGGCGAGCTCCTCGCCCGGATGCGGCACGAGCTGGCGCTCGACCCGGAAGGCGCCGCCGACGCCGTGGAGGTCGATCCGGTCGACCGCGATGAGGTCGCGCCCCACGAAGTGGAGGAGCTCGGCCTCGTAGGGGCTGCTGGTGTCGACCGTGAACGACCCGAGCCCGGTGGCGCCGGTGGAACCGACGGAGAGGACGAGGGTGCCGTTCCGGCGTAACGCCGTGGTTTCGTGGAGATGGCCGGAAACGATGAGCGGGACGTGACCCTCAGAAGCCTCGCTGAGGACTGAATCGTGCACGGCCAGTACGTCGGGGCGCAGCTCGATGACACGGGCGGCCACCTCCGGCCCCCGTTGCTGCTTGAGCGCGAACGCCTCGGCGGTGCTGAGCTCGTTGTCGGCGGTGAAGGCCGGGTCGCCGACGCCGAGGATGCGGACGCCGCCAATCTCGGCCACCGTGCCGTCGAGCAGCTGGATGTTGGGCACGGCTGCGAGGACCCGGCGGTTCTCGGGCGAGTCATGGTTGCCCGGCACCAGCAGGTACGGCACCTTCATCGTGGCCACCATGTCGCCCAGGCGCCCTTCGAGGGGGATGCCGAACGAGGTGAGGTCCCCGGTGTCGAGGACGGCCGCCACGTCGAACTGCTCGGCGAGCCGGCGGGTCACCTCAAGGCCGAGCGGGTTGGAGTGAATGTCGCTGATGTGCAGGATGCGGACCTCGTCGCCGCCCACCGGGCCGCCGACCTGGCTGCTGGCCGCCGAATACAGGTCGGCCACCTGATCGCCCAGCACCCGGACCCGCTTGCGGACGTCGTCGATGTCGTCGACATGCTTCCGCACCGTGGCGAGCAGCGATGGCGCCCGCTCCAGGGGCCCTTCGAACCGGGCCTTGTCAAACGCCTCGGCGTCGTAGCTGAGCCAGGCGCCACCGAGGAGAACGGCGACCGCCGCCAGGCCGGCCGCCGATCCGGTCAGCGGGTAGGTCCACCGGCGCCGCGGAACGAGCGCCCCGGCCAGGGCCCCGGCCAGCGCCGCCACCGCCAGGGCCCGCCAAGCGAACGCCCGCAGCAACGGCTCGAGATCGTCAGAGACCTCGGAGCGGAGCCGATTCCCGGGATCGTCGGTCTTGAGGACGTCCTGGAGGCCGTTGATGCTGACTTCGTTGACCTGCCCGGTCAGGGTGATGGGGGCCGAATGCGTGGCGGCCGAGACCTGCCCGAGCGGAGGCAGACGGAGTTCGGTGCGGCCGGCGCCGAGGTGCGCCCGGACGGCCACACGACCCGGGCCGACCCGGCCCTGAGCGACAGTGACGGTGCCGAGGGCCAGCAGCGCTGCGGCCGCGCCGAGGAGAGCCACGAGCAGATAGGCGATTCCCCGGCGCATACTTCCCATAGTCCCAGGTCCGGACCGTTTCGCGTCGTCGTCAGAACCTTCCATTCGCCGGTGCGAGTAGCCTCCCTTGGCCGTGGCTGAGAACAATCTTCTGCGCTCCGAAGCGGCCGAACGGGCCCGCCTCCTCGATGACCTTCACTACGACGTCACCCTCGACCTGACCGGCGAGGAAACCTTCCGCAGCGAGACGCGCCTGCGCTGCCGCACGTCTCAGGCGGCTCACTCCGCCGCTGTCGGGGGGACACCCCCCATCCCCCCGGGGCAGGAAGGTACGGAAACCTTCCTCGACATCACCGCGGTCCGCCTTGAGTCGGCCACGGTGAACGGTGTGCCGGTCGCGGCCGAGGCGTTCGACGCCGACGCGGGTCGGTTGCGCATCGGAGGCCTGGCTGCCGAGAACGACATCCTGGTGGTCGCGGACCATGCCTACGAGCACACGGGCGTTGGGCTCCACCGCTTCGTCGACCCCGTCGATGGCGCCGTGTACCTGCACACCCAGTTCGAACCCTTTGACGCCCATCGCGTCTTTCCCTGTTTCGACCAGCCCGACCTGAAAGCCACCTTCAGCTTCGAGGTCGAGGCTCCGGCCGGCTGGGAGGTCGTCTCGAACGGGGCGGTCACCGACCGCCCGGCCGACGGCTCCGCGGGCCGGTGGCGCTTCGCCACCACCGAGAAGATGTCGACCTACATCACCGCCCTGGTGGCCGGTCCGTACCACTCCGTCCACAGGGCGCACCGCAACATCGAAATGGGGTTGTACTGCCGCCAGTCGCTGGCCCAGTACCTCGACGCCGACGAGATCTTCGAGGTCACGGCCGCCGGCTTCGACTTCTTCGAGGACGCGTTCGGTCAGCCCTACGCCTTTGGCAAATACGACCAGCTCTTCGTGCCGGAGTTCAACTTCGGGGCCATGGAGAACGCCGGCTGCGTCACGTTCTCCGAGCGCCACATCTTCCGGTCGAAAGTCACCGAGGCGGAGCGTGAGGGTCGCGCCGACACGATTCTCCACGAGATGGCCCACATGTGGTTCGGCGATCTGGTCACCATGCGGTGGTGGGACGACCTGTGGCTCAACGAGAGTTTCGCCACCTTCGCCTCCTACCTCGGCCTGGTGGAGGCGACGCGGTTCCGCGCCGCGTGGACCACGTTCGCCAGTGCGTGGAAGACGTGGGCCTACCGCCAGGACCAGCTCCCGTCGACGCACCCGATCGTGGCCGACGCTCCCGACATCGAGACGATGAAGACCAACTTCGACGGCATCACCTACGCCAAGGGAGCGTCGGTGCTGCGCCAGCTGGTCGCCTGGGTCGGTCAGAAGGAGTTCCTCGATGGGGTGCGCAACTACTTCGCCCGCCACGCCTGGGGCAACACCGAGCTGAGCGACTTCCTGGGTGCGCTGGAGGAGTCTTCGGGCCGCGACCTTTCGCAGTGGGCGCAGCAGTGGCTGGAGACCGCCGGCGTCAACACCCTGCGGGCCACGTTCGAGGCGGCCGACACGTACTCCGCCTTTGCCATCGAACAGGAGGCGGCACCCGAGTACCCCACGCTTCGGCCCCACCGCGTCGCGCTCGGCCTCTACGACTATGACGACCAGCGCCGGCTGCGCCGCCGCGACCGCGTCGAACTCGACGTCGAGGGGCACCGCACCCCTGTCGAGGATCTGGTGGGCGTGCGTGTCCCCGATCTGCTCCTCATCAACGACGGCGACCTCGCCTACGCCAAGATCCGACTCGACCCCCGCTCGTTGGCCACCTTGACAGAGAGCCTCGGCACCCTCGACGACTCGCTGGCCCGCGGCCTCTGCTGGGCGGCCTCCTGGGACATGCTCCGGGACGCGGAGCTCCCCGCTCGCCGCTACCTCGACCTGGTGCTGGCCAATCTCGGCGGAGAGGACCAGATTGCTGTTGTCGCCGGCCTGCTCCGCAACGCCGAGGCGGCGGCGGTCGTCTACGGCGACCCGGCCAACCGGGAGCCGGCCCGGCGCCGCCTGGCCGAATACGCCTTGACTTCGCTGCGCTCGGCGGCGTCCGGCGGTGACGTGCAGCTGGCCTACGCCCGGGCCTTCGCCGCCACCGCCCGAGGCGACGACCACCTGGCACTGCTGCGGGGCCTCCTCGAAGGCCAGGCCATCGACGGCGTGGAGGACCTGAGCATCGACACCGAATTGCGCTGGGTCTTCGTCAGGTCACTGGCCTCCGCCGGCGTCGACGATGCCCCGGCGCTCATCGCGGCCGAGGGGCAGCGCGACGCCACCGACGCCGGCGCCCGCCACGCCGCCGCCGCCCGGGCCGCCCAGCCGCACTCGCAGCCAAAGGCGGAGGCCTGGTCGGCGCTGGCGGACGGGGACCTGCCGCTGGCGATGATGCGGGCGATGATGGGCGGCTTCCGTCAACCCGACCAGGAGTCGCTCCTCCAGGCCTGGACCGAGCCGTACTTCGATGCCTTGCTTCCGGTGTGGGAGCGTCGCGGTCCCGACGTGGGCATGTCCTTCACCGAGATGCTCTACCCGGTGGGCGACGGAGCGGTGACGATGACCGACGCCTACCTGGAGCGGGTCTCGCCGATCCCCGCCCCGATCAAGCGTCTCCTGCTCGAAGGCCGGGACCAGGCGCTGCGAATGGCCCGGGCCCGGGCCTGCGACGCCGGGGGCTGACGAGAGCGCTGCTTGAGGAAGCCCGGTCGTTCAGGGCGCGGCATTCCACGATGACCACGTGGACATGGGGGGCGGAAATCACGTTCCGGCCAAGCCTGTAGCCCCCTCCGTAACTGTCACAGGTCATTTGCTGGCGCTGGAGCAGGCGAATTGTTGGCGGCCGGATCGGGGGCCGACGCCGGGTAGCGCCGAACGTCACCGCCAGTTGACCGAAGCGAGGGCGGGGTCGTGGCTGGGGACGGGGTCATCGACGGTGCAGCAGCAGGCC
>JAICGL010000018.1 GCA_025923175.1 Acidimicrobiia bacterium | reverse complement strand
CTCGACGACACGTTCCGCTACGGCGACCTCGACGTGCATCCGCTCGTGTTCCGCTCCCCGCTCGGCCTGCGCCGCCACATCGTGGAGTACCAGGTCCATCAGACGAGCCGGGGCGCCGACATCGCGCTGTGCTGCACTGGCCCGGTCGACCTCGCCGGCCTCCGGGCGGAAATCGTCACGAAGCTCGCCACCGTAGGTCTCGCCGACGCCGACGTGACGATCATCCCGGTCGACCACCTGGCCCGGCAAGACACGGGCAAGCTGAAGCGATTCATCCCGCTGAAGCCCGCGCTCGTCGGCAGTCCCGACTGACGCGTCTTCTCCCCGCCCTGCCCACCGTCACGTTTCGACCGTGCCGTCCGAGCTCCCAGCGAAAGCCGAGGTCGTCATCGTCGGCGGTGGGGTGATCGGGGTCAGCTGCGCCTTCCACCTCGCGGCGGCGGGCGTCGAGGGCGTGGTCCTGGTGGAGCAGGCGACGCTCGGCTCCGGATCGACCGCCAAGGCGGCCGGTGGCATCCGGGCCTCCTTCTCCACACCGTGCAACATCGAGATGGGCCTCCACGGCCTGACCGCCTACGCTGCGTTCTCGGAGCGGTTCGACCACGACATCGACTTCCGCCGGGACGGCTACCTGTACCTGCTCTCCGAGGAGTGCGACCTCGCGCCGTTCGAAGCGGCAGTCTCGCTGCAGCGTGGGTATGACGTGAGCGTCGATTTGATCGGGCCGGCCGAGGCGCAGCGGCGCGCCCCACTCATCGTCACCGAGGGCCTCGTCGGCGCAGTGTGGTCACCAGACGACGCCCGGGCCACACCCGACTCGGTGGTCCAGGGCTACGCCGGCGCCGCCCGGCGGCTGGGCGCCGTGCTGCGCAGCGGAGTTCGCGTCACCGCAATCGACACCGAGGCGGGCGAGATCGTGGCGGTCCGCACCGACACAGGCACCGTCCGCACAAACACCGTGGTCTGTACAGCCGGCGCATGGTCCGCAGCCGTCGGGGAGATGGTCGGCGTGCACCTGCCGGTGGTGCCCGTCAGACGCCAGGTTCTCTTCGCCCGGCCCACCACCGTGCCGGCGAACCTTCCGTCGATCACCGCCGAGCTTCCGTCGACGTTCTACTTCCATCCCGAAGGTCCCGGCCTGGCGATCGGCTTCTCCGACCGGAGTGAGACCGCCGGGTTCAAGGACGACTACGAGCCGGACAGCTTCCTCCCCGCTCTCTTCGCCTTGGCCGCCCGGCGAACACCGGCGCTGCTTGACGCCGCTGTGGCCGGGGGCTGGTCCGGCCACTACGAGGTCACCCCGGACGACCACCAGCTCATCGGCGAAGCCGACGCCCCCTCACGGTTCCTCTACGCCACGGGTTTCTCCGGCCACGGATTCATGATGGCCCCAGCCACCGGCGAGATCATCCGGGACCTCTACCTTGGCCGGCCACCACCGATCGACATCATCGCCTGCGACCTCCGGCGCTTCGACAACGCCGGCCGCCGGGACGAGCAGGTGATCATCTGAGACCAGCGGCCTCCCCGCCATGACGAACCGAGCCGGTGACAATGCGGTTACGGATCGCTCGCCGGCGGTTCCGGCGCAGTCACGGAGGGTACATAGGCGCCCACTAAGCGAAACAAATTCCGAGTCGTTGCGGTCCGCTGGGGGGTGCGATGGTCGATCGATATGCGACGGAGGTATTTCACCGTTACTGCGTGGTGCGTCGTCTTTCACCAGCGCAGGCCCGAGCCGAACTCGAGCTGTTCGAGGACCTGGTCCTGATGCGGGGACTGATCAAGGAGCACGCCTCATGGACCAACTGACCCTGCTACGGCCAGCCGAGGCGGCCCGGGAGCTGGGGATCTCGCTCCGTCAACTTCGCCGACTGGCAGCCACCGGGCACCTTGTCACCGTGCGAACGCTCGGGGGACATCGGCGATACCGCTCCGATGACGTAGCCGCCTTCGAGCGATGGCGGCGACGTGAGTCGCGCCGAGACGTCGAAACGGCACCGTCACTTCCCTGACGAGGGGTGACCTTCCTCATCCGGGGGACGGTGCTCGGCGTCGGTGGCCGTGGTGGCGGAGTCGCGCTCACCGAGCGACTGGTTGGCGATCAGGTCGGCCAGCTCTTCGGCACCGCCGAGGTCGAGGAGCATTGCCTCGTCGGCGGCCACGATCTCCTCCGGGGTCAGTTCGAGCCCACCATCCGCCTCGGGTTCCGGCCGCTCTTCCACCCCGCCATCATGGCACTAGCGACGGCCGGTTCGAACTTGGTCGTGCCCGGGTACAACCACGATGCCGGGATGGGGCCCGGCGCTGGGGATGTGAGGCTGGGGGGAGCGATGAGCCGGAAGCAGCATCCGGAGTTGGATCTGACCGACTCGGGAGAGTTGGTATCCGCCATGTCGGCGGCCGTTGGGCGGCTGCGGCAGCTGGCGGTGGCGGCGTTCAACTCATGCGACGGCTTCGGCGGGGGTGTCGTCTTCGAACTGGGTGCGGTAGAGCTCGGCGTAGCGGCCGCCCAGGGCGAGCAGCTCGGTATGGGTGCCGTGTTCGGCGACCCGGCCATCCTCGATGACGACGATGGCGTCCGCGGCCCGGATGGTGGACAGCCGGTGCGCGATGACCAGCGCCGTCCGGCCGGCTAGGGCCTCCACCAGCGCGGCCTGCACCGCAGCTTCGGACGTCGAGTCGAGGTGGGCGGTGGCCTCGTCGAGGATCACGACCCGGGGCTTGGCCAGGAGCAGCCGGGCGATGGTGAGGCGCTGGCGCTCGCCGCCGGAGAGGCGGTAGCCCCGCTCCCCCACCACGGTGTCGAGACCGTCCGGGAGTGACTCGACGAGCGTCGCCAAGCGGGCCTTCCGGAGTGACTCCCACAGTTCATCGTCCGTCGCCTCGGGAGCGGCGAAACGAAGGTTCTCGCGAATGCTGTCGTGGAACAGGTGCCCGTCCTGGGTCACCATGCCCAGCGTCTGCCGCAGCGAGTCGAAGGACAGATCGCGCACGTCGATGCCCGAGAGGAGCACCTCGCCGTCGTCGACGTCGTAAAGGCGCGGCACGAGCGATGCGATCGTCGACTTCCCGGCGCCCGACGACCCCACCAGCGCCACGAGCTGGCCGGGCTCGACCTTGAACGACACACCGTGGAGGACTTCGACGCCGCTGCGGGTGTCGAGAGTCGCCACCTCCTCCAGTGAGGCCAGCGAAACCTTGTCTGCCGACGGGTAGGCGAAGTGCACGTTGCCGAACTCGATCGACACCGGCCCGTCGGGAACGGTGGCTGCGTCGGCCTTCTCGGTGATCAGCGGCTCGAGGTCGAGGACCTCGAAGACCCGCTCGAAGCTCACCAGCGCGGTCATGGCATCGACCCGGGCGCTGGCCAGCGCCGTGAGCGGCGCGTAGAGCCGGGTGAGGAGCAGCCCGAGCGTCACGACCGTCCCCGGCTCGAGGCGGCCCCGCAACGCCAGCCAGCCGCCCAGGCCGTAGACCAGCGCGAGCGCCAGCGACGACACCACCGTCAAGGCGGTGAGGAACACCCATTGGCCCATGGCCGTGCGGACACCGATCTTGGCCACTCGCTCCGCCCGGGAAGCGAACTCCGCCTCCTCGCGGGCCGGGCGACCGAAGAGCTTGACCAGGGTTGCCCCGGGAGCGGAGAACCGCTCGGTCATCTGGGTGGTCATGGCCGCGTTGTGGTCGGCGGCCTCCTGGTGGAGATGGGCGAGCCGGGAGCCCATGCGCCGGGCGGGGATCACGAAGATCGGCAGGAGGATCAGGGCCAGCCCGGTGATCGCCCATGACAGCCGCAGCATCACGGCCAGGGTGAGGATCAGGGTGATGACGTTGCTGACCACCCCGGAAAGAGTCCAGGTGAAGGCTCGCTGGGCGCCGATCACGTCGCTGTTGAGCCGGCTGACGAGCGCGCCCGTGCGGGTCCGGGTGAAGAAGGCCACCGGCATCCGCTGCACGTGACCGAAGACGGCGCGGCGCAGGTCGAGGATGAGCCCCTCCCCGATACGCGACGACTGCCACCGTTCGGCGATGCCGATGACGGCGTCGAGGATGGCGACGAGGGCGATGGCCCCGGCGAGCCAGAGGACCCGTCCCTCGGATCCGTCCTCGATGAGGGCGTCGACCACCCAGCCGGCCAGCACCGGGGTCGCCACCGCCAGGATGGCGGACACGACCGACAGCACGAGGAAGGCGATCAGCGCCTTGCGGTGCGGACGGGCGAAGCCGGCGATGCGCCGCAGCGTCGCCTTGGTGAACCGCTTGCGCGACTTCTCGCCGTGCATGGCGCTCTCGAGCGCCATCCAGTGGCTGAATCCCATGTCCATCGCGCGTCACCTTTCGCCGGTTTCGGTGAGGTCCCTCCCTTATCGGCAGGTCCTCAACTCGACGTTAAGACCTCAAGCGAACTTGAGGTCAAGGCGGGGCGGCCCATTTGGACCTTTTGCGCAAATGAGGAAATTTTCAGGTTGGCCTCACCACCGCTTCACACGGCGGGAAACGAATAGAGGCATGACAACAGTCCGCCCGATTCCTAGGAGGCCATCATGGCTACTGGTATCAGTCTTTTCTTCCTCGCAGTCGGCGCCATCCTGACCTTCGCCGTGGAGACGAACCTGTCGGGCGTCGACCTTGACACCATCGGCGTGATCCTGATGGTGATCGGGCTTCTCGGGATGCTGTTCTCCCTCGTGCTGTGGGACAACTGGAACCCGCGGAGCTACCGCAACGACGACGAGGTCGTCGTGGGCCGGCGTGATGTCGTGATCGAGGACGACGCACCGCTCCGCCGCAACGTCACCCGCCGCGTCTACCGCTGACACTCCCAGGTTGGGCAGGAACAGCAGCAAACCCTCCGGATGGCTCTCCCCCCTGTCCGGATTCACCGCCGGCGCCTTCGGGCGCCGGCGGTGTCGCGTCTGCGGACGGGACTGAGGGCAGCCAGATCGAAAAGGTGGTGCCTGCACCGACCGTCGACGTCGCCGACACCGAACCCCCCATGGCTTCGACCAGCGAAGCGACAATCGCCAGGCCGAGACCGGATCCACCCGGTACGCCCTGACGGGCGGCGGAACCCCGGTAGAAGCGGTCGAAGACGTGGGGCAGATCGCCCGGAGCGATGCCCGGCCCGTCGTCGGCGACATCAATGACGACTCCGGCCTGTTCCGCCCGGGCGGCCAGCGTGATGGTGACGCCCTCTCCACCGTGCCGCAGAGCGTTGCCGACGAGATTGCTCACGACCTGAAGCAGGCGGTCGGCGTCGGCCATAGCCGTCAGCCCCTCGGGGGCATCGATCTTGATCTCCCCCTGACCGAGCGCCATTCCGCGCAGTGTCGCCTCCCGAAGCAGCAGGTCGACCTCCACCGGCTCCTCGACCATCGGCAGACCCTCGTCGAGGCGGGCCAGGAGCAGCAGCTCCTCGACGATCGAGCGGATCCGGTCGAGCTCATCCAGCGCCAGCCGAATGGACCGGTCGGCGTCGGGGTCGTCGAGTCGCCCCACGAGCTCGAGGTGGCCCCGGGCGACGGTCAGCGGCGTGCGCAGCTCGTGGGACGCATCGGAGATGAACCGCCGCTGCGAGGCGATGGCCTCGTCGATGCGGCCGAGCAGGCTGTCGAAGGCGTCGGCCACCCGGCTGACCTCGTCGCCGGGCGCGGCATCAACCGTGGCAGCCAGATCGGTTGGCAGCTCGCCGCGCGGTTCAATGGCGTCGATTTCGGCCGCCATGCGGGTGAGGGGCCCGAGCGTCCGCCGGACGGAGATGAACGCCAGTGCCACGGCGAAGGCCAGGCCGAGTCCGCTGGCCCAGGCCACCGCCGAGAGCAGGCGGTCGGCAGTCCGCTCGACGGCTGCGGTCGTGGCCGCAACCAGCAGCGTCCCGCTCGGTTCGCCCTCCAGCACCAGTGGCACGGTCAGGGCCCGGATCCGCCCGTCGCTCGGGCCGTCGACCGTCCACCAGCGGGCTGCGGTCGCGCCCAGCAGGTCGTCGACCCGGTCGACCGTATCGAGATCCAGTCCGCCGCTGGTCGAGAGAACCTGACCGTCGGACGTGCGAACGGCGATGACCTCGTCCTCGGCGTGGGCCTGCACCGCCAGCCACCGGCGGGCTTCGACAGCAAGCTGGGCAGGGTCGCCGACCCGGCCGGCCGGCCCCTCGCTGAACGACGTCGCTGCCGACCGCAGCCGCCGGTCGAGATTGGCGCCGAGGTCGTCGCGCATGAGCCGGAGGGCGACGCCCCCGACGACCAGCACGGTGGCTGCCACGAGCAGAGCGGCGATCGCCGTCAGCCTGGTGGGCAGGCTGACGGTCCGACGGCGCCGTTCAGCGGTTGTTGCGGCCGCCACCGGGCGCCTCGGTCGCCGTCGTGGTGGACGGGCACGGTTCACGTTTCCCCTTGCCCTCGCCTCGCGACCGGCAGTTGACCTGACTGTCGACCTGCTCCACGTCTCCGGGCCGGGTCGTGGTGGTGCTCGACGGAGTCGTCGAACTCGTGGCGGTGGTTGAGGTGGTGACCGTGGTCGAGCCGGTCGTGCCGCCGGTGCCTGACGGTGTGCCGGGCGCCGACGGGATGGCCGCCGTGGTCGTCGTCCCCTTCGGCGCATCGGGCGGCTGCCCTGATGTATCCGACCCCACCGGAGCGTTCGCCGCACCGAGGGGAATGGCTGCGGGCGGAGGCACTGCCTCCTGACGCCCCACGCCAGTGAGAACTCCGAGAAAGAAGATCAGCGAGGCGCCCAACACGGCGGCCGCGGCTTTCACGACGCTGCTCTCACGACCCTGTGTCGGCGGGGGCCTCGACCGGTGCCGAGAAGCGGTAGCCCATCCCCCGCACGGTGTCGATCCAGCCGGCGCCGAGCTTGCGTCGCAGGGCCGCGACGTAGACCTCGACCACGTTGGAACCCGGGTCGAAGTTGAGATCCCACACCATGTCGAGCAGCTGCGAGCGGGACAGCACCTGCCCGTTGTGGCGGATGAAGGCGGCCAGCAGGGCCAACTCCCGAGCCGACAGCGGCACCTCCCGCCCATCGAGCACGGCCCGGTGGGCAACGGGGTCCACGGTGAGCGGACCGGCCTTGAGGGCACCGGCGTCCTCCCGGGACCGGAGCCGGGCCCGCACCCGGGCGGTGAGCTCCTCCAGCGAGAACGGTTTCGTGATGTAGTCGTCGGCCCCGGCGTCGAGGCCGGCGACCTTGGAGCGGGTGTCATCGAGGGCCGTGAGGGCCACCACCGGCAGCCGAGGCTTGGCCAGCCGGATGCCCTCCAGCACCTCGAGGCCTGACAGGCCGGGGAGCATCAGGTCGAGGAGCACGACGTCGACCTCGAGCTTCTGCGCCAGATCGAGGCCGGTCGGCCCGTCCTCAGCTGATGTCACGACGAAACCGCGGGACCCGAGGCCACGCTCGACGATCTCCCGGATCCGGGCATCGTCCTCGATCAAAAGAACATGGGGCATCGACTGGATGACTTACCCAGTCGATGCCCCACCGAATCCGTAGGCAACGTGTGCGTTAGGCGGGCAGCTGCACCTTCGAACGCGGCCGGCCCAGCAGGCGCATGGCGAAGCCCGCCAGGAGCCCGATCAGACCGGAGGCGGCCAGGCCGCCAACCGCAGCACCGGTGCGCGGCAGCTGGGCGGACGGGGCCGGAGCAGCAGCCGCGGCCCGGGGTGCCTCAGTGATGGGCACCGCGGCGGCCACAGACTGAAGGATCGACGGCGTGCCGCTGCCGGCGGTCCCCGCCGTGGCGAACGCGCTGGCCGGGTTGAACGGCAGCGGGCTCTGGATACCGAGCACCTCGGCCTCGCCGGAGGCGATGCCGTTGGACGTGCCGCCAGTGGCCGTCAGGCACGACACCGCGGCCACGCCGGAGACATCGAGCGCGCACAGCTCGCCGAGCTGTTCACGCGTACCGATCTTTTGACCGTTCAGGCCGACGAGATAGGTGTCGCCCTTGGCGCTGCTGTTCACCTCGGAGTGGAGCAGGACGAATCGCATGTCGCCGATCGAGATGTCGGCGGCGTCGGACGTGCTCTTGCCGGTGCTCTGCATGCTGGTGTGCTCGGCGTTGGCGTCCGATGTCAGCAGGCTGATCTTGGCGTGGTCAGGCACCTCGACGGTGGCGAGGGCGGCGGACGCAGATGACGTCCGCTTGCTCTCCTTCGAGTTCTTCTGCCCGGTCGCCCGAGCCTTCCACGGCGCGACCTGGACCCGGACAGGGGACTTGTCGACGGTGTCGATCAGCGCGCCCTTGTTCTCACCCTCGCCTGACTCGGTACCGCCGGAGGAGCTGCCACCGGACGGGGTTTCGGCGGGGACCGGCTTGCCGCCGACCGAGATCACGGACGCCGAAGCGTCGGAGGAGGATTCGTCGGCCTTTGCCTCCGATTTAGAAATCGAGACCTGGTCGCTCAACTGGGCAGCGGTGGCGGTTGCACTGGCCGGTGGCGCTGGAGTGCCCGCCACGTCGGCGGTCGCCGCAATGGGCGTAAAACCAACGAGGAGACATGCCGGAGCGGCAGCGGTGAGGATGGTTCGTCGCATGGTTCTCCTTTCGGGGTGCCGCCTTGCCGGGCACCGTCTCTAGCGGCGCGTTACCCCCGCTCTCGGTGCAAAAAACCGTTTAGGGCCCAAATGGGCGGTTCCGCCCGGCGCACGCTGCGTGGCGCTCGGCGCCCATTTCTTGATTCTCTCCGTGGTCGGCTGGTAAGCGATGGGTGAATTTCGGTTCGGGGGAGGCCATGAGCGAAACCAGCGTCGGGTCCGGGACCGGTAGGACCTACCAGTTGGGGGTCAGCCAACCCCCGCTGGAGGTGACCGACCTACCGACGCCGGAGGAGGTCTGGCGGGTCCCGAAGTTCGGGCGGAAGGAGGCGTTCAAGTACGCCGTCGGCCCGAGCTTCATCGCCCTCGGCGCCGCCATCGGGAGCGGCGAATGGCTCCTCGGCCCCCTGAGCGTGGGCAAAAGCGGCTTCATCGGGATCGGCTGGATCCTGACCGCATCGATCCTGCTCCAGGCTCTCTACAACATCGAGATTTCCCGCTATGTGATCGCCACGGGCGAGGTCCCCATCGTCGGCTTCGCCCGGGTACCCCCGGGGCGGATCTTCTGGGTGCCGTTCTCGCTCCTACTGATCTTCTTCGCCTACATCTGGGGAGGGTGGGCGAAGGGCGCAGCCGACGGCCTGTTCGCCCTCGTGAACGGCCGCGTGCCGACCCCCGACGACAAGGGGGCCGTCGAACTCTTCGCCATCCTGCTCCTGGTGGCCGTCCTCGCGATCACCCTGGGCTTCCGGCGCATCACCAGGGGTCTCGAGCTCATCAACGGCGCGCTCGTCGCCTTCCAGATCCTGTTCCTGCTGGTGTTGACGGTGGCGATCGTGCCCTTCGATGTCTGGTGGGAGGGCGTGCGGGGATTCGTCACGCCGGCCATGCCGCCGAAAGGGAGCACGGCCACCGAACTCGGTTCCCTGGCCGGTTTCGCCGCCATCCTCTCCGGGTTCAACTGGATACTCCTCAACCACTACCGCGACAAGGGCTACGGCATGGGCCACCGGGTCGGCTTCCTCACCGGGATGCGGGGGGAGCGCAGCCAGGTCAAGAGCTCAGGCTTGACATTCCCGGACGACGCCAAGAACGCCTTGTCGTGGAGGCGGTGGAAGCGTCTGCTGTACCTGGACCAGTGGGGCGTGTTCGTCGTCGGCGCCTTCGTCGGCATGTTGCTACCGACCGCGCTCATGCGGCATCTGGTGCTCACCTCAGGCCGCCAGCCGACCCGCCCCACCGTGACGACGTTCGCCGCCGACGTGCTCGGGAGCCAATACGGCCGCTGGCTCTTCTATCTGACCCTGCTCGTCGGCTTCCTCATCCTGTTCGACACGCAGGTGGGGATCTTCGAAGCGCTCGTCCGGAACGTCACCGACGCGGTCAACATCAGCCCCCGCATCCAGGAGGCGACCGGTGGCGACCTGCGCCGCTTCTATTTCGCGTTCATGGTTCTGCTCCTCGTGACCATCGGGGTGGTGCTCCACTTCTTCCAGCCAACGGAGCTGATCCAGATATCAGCCAACATGTCGAACCTCGGCGCGGTCATCTACCCGTTCGTCTTCATCTACCTGAACAAGCGCCTGCCCAAGGCGGCCCGTCCGTCGAAGTGGGCCTATGCGGGGCTGATGGCCAACGTCGTGTTCTTCGGGTTCTTCTTCCTGAACTTCCTCGTCGAGAAGCTGACCGACAAGCCACTGGTAACGTTCTGAACCGTCCATGGCACGTTCGCGCCTCCATCCCATGCTGGCGCTTGTCTGCACACTCTTACTCGGAGGGTGCGCCGTGTCGTCGTCGCGGGCCCAGGGTGGACAGGCGGCCAAGTCGTCGGGGCAGCCGGCCGCCAACGCCGGTGCCGGGCAACAGGTGTCGGGTGACGCGGTGCTCCTCGGTATCGCCGTGGCCGAGACCTCGAACGTCGCCCTGCTCGGCCAGGAAGAGGTCATCGGAGCCCGGATCGCCGAGAAGCTCGTCAACGCCGACGGCGGCGTGAACGGGCGGCCCGTCAAGCTGCTCTTCCAGGACACCGGCGGCGACGAGATCGGTGCCATCAACGCCTTCCAGGCCGTGATCAACGCCGGAGTCCTCGGCATCGTCGGCCCCACGCTGTCGCAGCAGGCGTTCGCCGCCGACACCCGGGCCGACGCGGCGGGTGTGCCCGTCCTCGGCCCTTCCAACACCGCCAAGGGCATCCCCCAGATCGGCAAGTTCATCGGTCGCGTCTCCGCCGGGGTAGACGTCGTCGCACCGCTGGCCGTGGAACAGGCCCTGAAGTTGAACCCGGAAGTCAAACGGGTGGCGGTGGCCTTCGCCCAGAACGACGCCTTCTCGTCGTCGGAGACGAAGATCTTCCAGGCCACCGTGAAGAAGAAGGGCCTCGACCTCACTCTCGTGCAGCGCTTCCAGACCTCCGACACCGACTTCACGTCCCAGGTGACCAACATCGTCGGCTCGAAGCCGCAGCTCGTCATCGTCTCGGGTCTGGCCGCCGACGGAGGCAACCTGGTCCGCCAGCTGCGCGAGCTCGGCTACAAGGGCCTCGTCATCGGCGGCAACGGGCTGAACACCACCAACGTCCTGCCGGTCTGCGGACGGTTCTGCGACGGAATCCTCATCGCCCAGGCCTACAGCCCGGCGGTCGACAACCCGATCAACAAACGCTTCGTGGAGGCTTACAACCAGCAGACCGGAAAGCAGCCTCCCCAGTTCACCGCCCAGACGTTCACCGGCGTCCAGGTGTTCGTCGACGCCCTGCGACGCCTCGACAAGACGAAGCGCCTGGAGACGATGGATCTCAAGACGCTGCGCTCCGAGCTGAACAGTGCAGTGCTGACGGGAACGTACGAGACGCCGCTGGGTCAGATCGGCTTCGACCCCGAGGGAGAGATCAAGCAGCAGAAGTTCTACGTGGCCCAGATCAAGATGGACGCCGGCGCCAAGAGCGGCCGCTTCGTCCTCACCAACTGATGCGTCTCCTCTTCCAGAAGCTGCTCAACGGCATCGCCATCGGCAGCGTGTACGCCCTCTTCGCTCTCGGCTACACGATCGTCTTCTCCATCCTGCGGGTCATCAACTTCGCCCACGGCGCGGTCTTCACGGTCGGCGCCTACCTCACCTACGCGCTCACCGGCGCCGCCTTCGGGCGCAACGGGCAGCTGCGCAACGCGAGTCTTCCGTTGGAGCTGAACTTCTGGCTTGCCATGGTCCTCGGCGCACTCGGCGCCGGTGTCCTCGGTGTGATCGTCGAGCGGCTCGCGTTCAAACCGCTCCGTCAGCGAGGATCGGACCCGCTGCTCACACTGGTGTCGTCGCTGGGCGTGGCCATCGCGATCGTCAACATCCTCCAGTACCTGTTCGGCGCGGAGAACTACAGCTTCGGCGAGACGCTCGGCAGCATGCGGGCGTCGGTCACGCTGGCCGGAGGCGACCTACCCGTCGTGATCCGCACCAAGCAGATCGTGATCTTCGTCGTCTCAATGGTGATGGTCGTCGCACTCACCCTGCTGGTGAATCGCACCCGCATCGGCAAGGGGCTGCGGGCGGTCGCCGAGGACCTCACCACCGCCCGCCTGCTGGGCATCGACACCGACCGGCTCATCCGGCTGTCGTTCTTCATCTCCGGTGTTCTCGGCGGGATCGCCGGAGCCCTCATCGGACTGGCGGGCAGCTTCAACCACCAGTTCGGAGTGGCGATCGGGTTGAAGGGTCTCGCCGTCATCGTGCTCGGCGGGCTCGGTGACATCCCCGGTGCGGTCGTCGGCGGCCTGGTCATCGGCGTGGCCGAGGCGTTCGTGCCGGCCGAGTACAACGCCTACAAGGACGCCGTCCCCTTCGTGGTGCTGCTCGTGGTCCTTCTCGTCCGTCCCCAGGGGATCCTCGGACGGGCCCAGGTGCAGATGGTCTGAGGCGGCGTGCTCGACTTCCTCAACTCGCAGGGGACCATCTACGTCTCCATGGTCCTCGGCGCGGTCCTCGGCCTGTCGCTCTACCTTCCCCTCCTGGCCGGGCAGCTCTCCCTCGCGAGCCCGGGGTTCTACGCGCTCGGCGGCTTCGTGGCGGCGGTGATGTCGACGAAGACGTTCGACGTCGAAGGGACGTATCCGGTCTACCTGGTGCTGGTCGAGTTCGTGGTCGCCGCCGTCCTCTGCGGGGTGCTCGCCTTCATCGTCGGGCTTGCCGCCCTGCGGCTGACCGGCATCTACCTGGCCCTCGCCACGATCGCCTTCGTCGAAGTGCTGCGGGTCTTCACTCTCAATTTGGAGCTGACCGGCGGGGCGGTGGGCATCTTCGCCATTCCGCAGCCGTTCGGCACCCAGCTGTCCTACCTCTGGTTGGCCGGTCCCCTGTTGATCGCCGCCGCGCTCTTCACCTGGCGCTTGGAGAAGGTCAGGGTCGGGTGGGCGTTCGCCGCCGTGCGGGAAGACGAGCTGGCGGCCGCCTCCATGGGCGTCGACCTCACCCGCGCCAAGATCACGGCCTTCGTGCTGGGCGGTGTGCTGGCCGGCCTGGCCGGGGTCATCGCCGCCCACCAGATCAACACGTGGAGCCACCGGCAGGCGAGCTTCGACGCGTCGATCGCCTACCTGGCTTTCGTCCTCATCGGTGGATCGCGCACCTTCCTCGGTCCGGTGGCCGGTGGTCTCTTCCTCACCTACCTTCCGGAGTGGTTGCGCGAGCAGGCCAAGCACGAGTTCTGGCCCACCTGGGCAGCCGAGTTCCTGCGCACCGGCCGGTTCATTCTCTACGGGGTGTTGCTGGCCGCGTCGTGCGTCTTCTTCCCCCGCGGTCTCATCACCCCGGAACTCCTCGGTCGCATCAAGCGCATCGGCCGGGGCGGCGGCCGGCCGCGCGGCGAGCAGTTGCAACCTGAACCCGAGGCGGTCGCATGACGGCCGCCCTCGAGGTCAGCGGGCTCACCCGCCGCTTCGGCGGGGTGACGGCCGTCGACGGCGTCTCGTTCGCCGTGAACCGCGGCGAGGTGTTCGGCGTGATCGGCCCGAACGGCGCTGGCAAGACGACGCTGTTCAATCTGGTGACCGGCATCACCCCGCCGACCTCCGGAACCCTGTTCCATGACGGCACAGACATCACCACGGCACGGCCCCACCAGGTCGCCCGCCGCGGGATCGCCCGCACGTTCCAGAACATCCGGCTCTTCTCCGAGCTGTCCGCCCTCGAGAACGTGATGATCGGCCGGCACTGCCACACCCGCAGCGGCCTCTTCTCCGGGGTGCTCGGCCTCGGGTCCGCCGGTGCCGAGGAGCGGGCGGTGCGCAAGCGGGCGCTCGAGCTCCTCGCCCTCATGGGCCTGGCCTCCCGGGCGCAGGTCAAGGCCCGCAACCTGCCCTATGGCGATCAGCGCCGCCTGGAGATCGCCCGGGCATTGGCCCTGGAGCCGCAGGTCCTGCTCCTCGACGAACCGGCGGCGGGCATGAACCCGTCCGAGAAGACGGCCCTGTCCGACTTCATGCGCCGGCTGCGGGAGGACTTCGACCTCACCCTGCTGATCATCGAGCACCACGTCCCGCTCGTGATGGGGCTCTGCGATCGCATCGCCGTCCTCGACTTCGGCCGGATGATCGCGCTGGGCGACCCTGAGACCGTGCGCCGCGACCCGGCAGTGGTCGAGGCCTATCTGGGTGAGGAAGGTTGAGCGGCCCGCTCCTCGACGTGCGCAACCTCTGCGTGCGCTACGGAGGGATCTGCGCACTGGAGGGAGTTGACCTGACCGTGGAGGCGGGCGAAGTCGTCGCCCTGCTCGGCGCCAACGGTGCGGGCAAGACCACCCTGTTGCGGGCCATCAGCCGCATCGTCGAGACCGACGACGGTTCGATCCACTTCGACGGCACCGATCTGGGGCGGGTCGGGGCCCCCAAGGCGGTGGCGCTCGGCATCGCCCATTCCCCCGAAGGGCGGCGGGTGCTGGCCCGCCAGAGCGTGCGCGACAACCTGCTGCTGGGTGCCTGGACGCGCCGCGACAACGACGTGGCAGCCGACGTCGACGTGGCCTTCACCCGGTTCCCCCGCCTGAAGGAGCGGGCCGACCAGCCCGCCGGCAGCCTCTCCGGTGGAGAGCAGCAGATGCTGGCCATCGCCCGGGCGCTCATGAGCCGGCCGCGCCTGTTGCTGCTCGACGAACCGAGCCTCGGGCTCGCCCCCAAGCTGGTGCGGGAGATCTTCGCCATCATCGCCGAACTACACGAGAGCGGTGTGACGATCCTGCTGGTCGAACAGAACGCCAGCCTCGCGCTCCAGCACGCCGACCGGGGCTACGTCCTCGACGCGGGCCGCATGACGCTGACGGGCCCGGCCGCCGAGCTGATCGCCGACGAACGGGTGCGCCAGGCCTATCTCGGCTGACCTCGCTCCCTCTCCGCCGCCTACAGCGACGCGATGATCGAGGCGAACGCCTGCTCGACGGCGATCCACTCCGGCAGCGAGGTCTCGTCGAGCACGACGACGCGGCGCTCACTCACGCCGTCGTCGAGGGCCGCCTCGGCCAGGAGCCGCAGAGCGTCGCGCCGCCGGGCGTCGCAGTCGTCGTCCACCAGCACCACGGTGGCGTCGTGCGCCAGAAGGGACGACACCAACGTCACAGCCTCGATCCGGCGCAGCAGCGTCCGGGTCGGCGAGCCGATCCCGGCCTCCTCCCCGGCCAGTTGCAGGTAACAGTCGACGGAGCGCACCGGGCGCGGGCCGGAGGCCCCCGTCCCCAGGCTGGGGGGCAGGTCGAGACCGAACGTGTCGAAACCCACCTCCCGCAGGGCGGTGGCCAACTCGTCGGCCTGGTCGGCCGGTCCGGACACGAGGACGGAGCGCATGGGGGGACACCTCCGCAGGATCTTTCTGCAGTTCTTAGGTATCCCTAAGTTATATGCTGTGGGCGGCCTAAGTCCAGCCTTCCTACGGGAGGACCTTGCGGAGGGTCTCCCCGGCGGTGGCCACCTTGTCGAGGTCGGCGACGTCGGACATGTTGATGACGACCCCGTCGACGCCGATGGCGGTGTAGGCGGCGATCTTCTCGGCCGCCTGTATGGGGTCCCGCACCGTGTAGAGGATCGTCTTCGTGATCTCGGCCGGGTCACGGCCGACGTCGGCGCAGTGGCGCTCCAGCACGTCGAGCTTGTGGCGCACGTCGTCGGGGCCACCGAAGAGGTTGCAGGCGTCCCCGTACTGCGCCACGAGCCGGAGGGTGCGCTTCTCCCCGCCCCCGCCGATGAGGACGGGGATCCGCCCCCGGACGGGCTTCGGGTTGTTGAGCACCTCCTGGATCCGGTAGTGCTGGCCCTGGAACGACGGCGTCTGCTCCGTGAACATCGCCGGGATGATCTGGAGGGCCTCCTCGAGGCGGTCGAGCCGCTCCTTGGCCGTGGGGAAGTCGTAGCCGTAGCCGGCATGCTCGTCGTCGTTCCAGGCGGCGCCGATCCCGAGGATGGCCCGACCCGACGAGATGATGTCGAGCGTCGTGACGATCTTGGCCAGCAGCGCCGGGTTGCGGTACGTCACGCCGGTGACCATCGTGCCGAGGGCGATGTCCCGGGTCCGGGCGGACAGCGCGCCGAGCAGCGTGTACGCCTCGAGCATCGGCTCTTCCCGGGGGGCGACCACCTCGATCTGGTACAGGTGGTCCATCACCCACAGGCTGTCGAAGCCACTGTTGTCGGCGGTGATGGCGATCCCGGCGATGGTCTCGAACAGGTCGGCGTCGGCCACACCGGGGAAGGTGAAGCTCGGGATCTGGAGGCCGAGCCGGGTGACCGGCTTGATCGGCGCCGGGCTCATGAGACCCCGATCAGGTCCACGACGAACACCAGCGTCTCGTTGGGTTTGATGACGCCGCCGGCGCCGCGGCTGCCGTAGCCCAGCGCCGGGGGGATCACGAGGCGGCGCCGTCCGCCAACCTTCATCCCGGCGACGCCCTGGTCCCACCCGCCGATCACCTGGCCGGCACCGAGCCGGAAGGTGAACGTCTCGCCGCGGTCCCAGGACGCGTCGAACTGCTGGCGCGTGCTCCAGGCGTTGCCGGCGTAGTGCACCTCGACGCTCTGACCGTCCTTGGCCTCGTCTCCGTCGCCAACTTCGATGTCTTCGATCACGAGTTCCGCCGGGGGCGTTTCGCCAGCCGGCACATAGACATGGGGCTTCTCGCTCATGTGCCCGACCCTAGTCCCACTGGATAACCTCAGTTGCCCGTAGCAACTGACCGTGAGAGAGGGAGCACCATGGCCCAGCGGGGCATCCTGGCGTACGGCGCCTACCTGCCGTTCCAGCGGCTCGATCGGAAGTCGATCTCGGCCACGATCGGCGCCGGCGGCGGGAAGGG
>JAICGL010000017.1 GCA_025923175.1 Acidimicrobiia bacterium | reverse complement strand
GGTCGCGCACCGCCACGAACGCCCGGCCCAGCCGCGACCGGTTGATGTTCAGGGCCACGACGACGGCTACGACCGCCACGGCCAGGATGAGCAGGTACCGCTCGGCCTCGGTGTCGAGGACAAAGGGCCCGAGCGAAGGCGGGGGGAGCGTCACCGTGGCCTGAGCGCCACCGGAGATCCAGGTCACATGGTTGATGGCCCACTCCGTCATGAACTGGGCGGCGATCGTCGCCACGGCCAGGTAGATGCCTTTGACCCGCATCGAGGGCAGCCCGACGATGAGCCCCAGTGCGGCCGCCACGAGCCCGGCAGCCGGCAGGCCGATCCAGAACGGTGCGTCCAGGCGGGAGGCCAGATTCGCGGCCGCGTAGGCGCCGGTGGCCAGGAAGGCTCCATGACCCAGAGAGATCAGCCCTGCCGAGCCGCTGAGCAGGTTCAGGCCCACGGCGCCGATGGCGGCGATGCCCGTCAGGCTGGCCCAGACCAGGTACTTCGACGGGACGAGCCAGGGTACGGCGACGAGGAGCGCCAGTGCGGCCACCACCGTGACGCGAGCTAGCGGGAGCGGGTACAGCGCCATGTCGGCCCGGTAGGTCGTCTTGATGACACCGCATTCGCGATGGATCACCGGCGTGCTCCCCTCAGACCCGTTCGATGACTTCTTTGCCGAAGAAGCCGTGGGGTCGCGCCATCAACACGACGAGCATGAGCAGGAACGGGACGAAGTCCTTGGTGCCGCCGCCCACGCGGGGGTCGATGTAGCCCGCCGCGACGCTCTCCACCGCCCCGACGACGAGACCGCCCAGCACGGCGCCGCCGACGGAGTCGAGGCCGCCCAGGATCACCACCGGGAAGACCTTGAAGCCCACGAGGGCGAGGTACGAGTCGACCCCGAGGAGGTCGCCCCAGATCAACCCGCCGGCGGCGGCGGCCACGCCGGACACGGCCATGGCCGTTCCGAAGGCCCACGGCACGGAGATGCCCATGGCCATGGCCGCCTGCGTGTCGTCGGCCACGGCTCGCAGGGCGATGCCGATGCGGCTCCGCTGGAAGAGCAGCGCGAACCCGCCGACGAGGAGGAGCGCAGCGACCGCGCCGGCCAGCACGGTCGGGTTGAGGCTTACATCGAGGATCTGGATCGGCGTTTCGGGCAACGGCAGGGAGAGATTTTTCGTCGTTCCGCCCCACAGCATCGGGGCTAGACCTCGAAACACGAATGCGAGACCAACCGTGGCCATGATCATGCCGATGGCCGGCCGGCCGATCATCGGGCGCAGCACGACACGCTCGGTGACGAGGCCGAGTCCGGCCATGACCACCATGGTGATGGGGATGGCCACGATTGCTGGGAGGCTGCGGTCGGTGAGGAGGGCAGCTGCAATGAAGGCGCCGAACATCATGAACTCGCCCTGGGCGAAGTTGATGACCCCGGTGGCCTTGTAGACGAGGACGAAGCCGAGGGCGACGAGGGCGTAGATGGCACCGGTCATCAGCCCGGTGATCAGCAGCGAGGCGAAGAACGTCATCGGCTTGCAGTCCCCTCGACCGGCGCCGCGACGGTGCCGGCGCCATTGGCGTCGTAGCTGTCCAGCGTGCGAACCGGCACGAGCGCCTCGCTCTCGGCCACCCGGCCGTCCTCGTAGGTGACAGTGATCCGGGCCTGGACCGCGGCGGTCTCGCCGTAGAGGGCGTCGATGAGCACTGCGTAGCGCTCACCGATGAGCCGGCGGCGGAGCTTCCTCGTTCGCGTGAGCTCGGCGTCGTCCGGGTCGAGTTCCTTGTGGAGGCAGAGGAAGCGGCGGATGCGGAGCGCGTCGGGGAGCCCGGCGTTCACACGGTCGATCTCGGTGGCGACGAGGTCGTAGACGGCCGCCTTGCCGGACAGATCGGTGAAGCCGGCGTAGCTGACGCTGTGCTTGTCCGCCCACTTCCCGACACTGCCGATGTCGATGTTGATGAGGGCGGCGACGAACGGCCGCCCGTCGCCGACGGTCACCGCCTCCCTGATGTAGGGGCTGAACTTGAGCTTGTTCTCGATGATCTGCGGGGCGAACGTCGTCCCGTCCGCCAGCTTGGCGACGTCTTTGGCCCGGTCGAGCACGAACAGGCGGCCCTCGGCGTCGAAGTAGCCGCAGTCACCGCTGCGGAAGAAGCCGTCAGGGGTCATGGCGGCCGTTGTGGCTTCGGGGTTCTTGTAATAGCCGTCGAACAGCGAGTCGCTGCGGACGAGGACTTCGCCGTCGTCGGAGACGGTGATGTCGACCCCCGGGAGCGGGCGGCCGACGGTGTCGGGGACGACGTCGTCGTCGGGAGTGAGGGTGACCAGACCCATCTCCGTACTCCCGTAAAGCTGCTTGACGTTGACGCCGATACCCCTGAGCCGCTGGATCGCTTCGTCGCCCAGGGCTGCCCCGCCGGCATAGGCGCTGCGCACCCGGCCGAGGCCGAGCTGGTCCCGCAGCGATCCGTAGAGGAGGACTTCACCGGCGCGGTCGACCACCCGGGCTCCGGCGGATCGGTGGGGGCGGTCCCCCTGCATCCGGTCGGCTTCGTTCCGGGCGGCGCGGTCGATGAAGCTGCGATAGATGCGCCGCTTGATCCAGGTGGCGTCCTGCATGCGGACTTCGACGTCGCGCAGCACGTTCTCCCAAATTCGCGGTGGGGCGAGGAAGATCGTCGGCCCGACCTCCCGCAGGTCGCGGGTGACCGTCTCGGGCTCCTCGGGGATGTTCACGGTGAACCGACCCCGCAACGCGAAGGCCAGGGAGAAGATCGTGTCGCCGACCCAGGCCATCGGCAGGTACGAGAAGAACTGCTCGCGCCCCTCCTGCCAGCGGGATTCGGCGACGAGAAACTTCTCGACGATCGTCAGGAACCCGGCATGGCTGAGCATCACGCCCTTGGGTTGGCCGGTGGTGCCCGAGGTGTACGAGATGAGGGCGATGTCGCTCGGCTTCCCGGCGGCCACCTCGGCGTCGAAGCGCCCAGGGTCGGCACGGTCGGCTTCTCGCCCCCGCTCCACGATCTCGGAGTGGAGGACCAGCCGGGGGTCCGTGTATGCCCGCATGCCCCGTGGGTCGACGCAGATGATGTGCTCGACGGCGGCGATCCCGTCCCCGAGAGCGAGCAGCTTGTCGACCTGCTCCTGATCCTCGGCCACGACGACCCTGGCGTCGGAGTGCGCCACGACGAAGCCCAGCTCCTCTGCGTTCGAGTCCTGATACAGCGGGAGGGGAAGGCCGCCGAGAGCCTGAGTCGCCAGCATGGTGTCGTAGAGGGCGGGCCGGTTGTCGCCGATCACGGCCAGCTTGTCGCCCCGCCGGAAGCCGAGTTCGGTCAGTCCGGCGGCAAGGATGCGCACGTCGGTGGCGTAGTCGGCCCAGGTCCGCGAGGCCCAGATGCCCCGCCGCTTCTCCCGCATGGCCACCCCGCCGGGATGCTCGGTGGCGTTGGCGACGAGTAGCGCGGGCAGCGTCGCGGCGGTCACACGACGCTCCGGGCCGCCCGGGTGCCGAGGTAGGCCGCCACGACGGCTGGGTCCTCCCGGACGACGGCGGGCGGCCCTTCGGAAATCGGGCTGCCATGATCGAGCACCACGATCCGGTCCGAGATGTCCATCACCACGCCCATGTCGTGCTCGATCAGGACGATCGTGGCGCCCAGCTCCTCGTTGGCGTCGAGGACGAAGCGGGCCATGTCCTCCTTCTCCTCGACGTTCATGCCGGCCATCGGCTCGTCGAGGAGCAGGAGTCGGGGCTGCGCCGCCAAAGCCCGCCCGAGTTCCACCCGCTTCTGGAGCCCGTAGGGGAGGGCGGCCACGGGTGAGCGGCGGATGCCCGCGATGTCGAGGAAGTCGATGACGTCCTCGACGATCTCGCGGTGGCGCACGTCCTCGGCGAACGCCTTCCCCCAGTACAGGGCGCAGGCCAGCACCCCGGCCCGCATGTGGAGGTGGCGGCCGAGCATGAGGTTGTCGAGGACGGACAGGCTGGGGAACAGCGCCACGTTCTGAAATGTGCGGGCCACGCCGAGGGCGGCGATGCGGGCCGGGCGGCGGCCCGTGATGGCACTGCCGTCGAAGAGCACCCGGCCCTGATGGGGCCGGTGCACGCCGCTGATCGTGTTGATGACCGTCGTCTTCCCGGCGCCGTTCGGGCCGATCACAGCGACGATCTCGCCGGTCTCGACCTGCAGCGAAACGCCCCGGAGGGCCTGCACACCTCCGAACCGGACGTGGACGTCCTCCACCGTCAGCACGGGGCGACGGTAGGTCGCCGTCGCGAAGCCCGTTAATGCCCCACGCGACACGCCGAGTGTGTCGCCGTTGACACAACGGCGGCCGCGCAGACAAAGCGCCATATTTTTGACGCGTTGTGACTGATGTGGCGCATGTTGTCGCTGGTCCTTGACCCACGCTGAGCCGGATGGCATGTTCTCGGCGGGAAGGACCAGTCCATCGAGCCCCGCACACACCGTTGCGGGGATTCACGATTGCTGCGGCCAATTGGGCATTACCGAGGCAGGATCCGGGGGGGACTGCTGATGGCCGAGTCAGGTAGGACCCTGAGCACTGCTGTTCACGTGCTCCGGGCCCTCGAATTCACTGCGGAGCATCCGAAGGGTGTTTCCGTCAAAGCATTGGCGCGAGCTCTGGACGTGAGCCTGTCCTCGGCCTATTCGCTGAGTAACTCGCTCCGCTACGAAGGGTTCCTCGAGCTCGCGCCTACTGGATCGGGCCTGTACGTGCTGGGTCCGAAGATGGTCACGCTGTACCGGTCCTACGTGGAGTCGACGCTGCAGCCTGAGCGGCTCGAGCCGTTCCTCTCGGAGCTGCGCGACCGGGCCTCGGCCCGGGCTTATGTCGCCATGTGGAACTCAGGCGACCTCGAGATCGCCGAGATCCTGGGCCGACGGGGCGGTCGGGAGCTCACCGACCTGTCGAAAGGTTTCCGCGGGGCGGCGCACGCCCTGGCACTGGGGAAGATCTTCCTGGCTGAAGTGCCCGAGGAGCAGTGGCCCTCGTACCTGCAGGGTCCGATCCTCAAGCGCTTCTCGCGCCACACGATCACCGCTCGCAACCAGCTGAAGCACAACCTGCTTGCCGTGCGTGAGCGCGGACTGGCGCTCGACCAGGAGGAATTCGCCGAAGGCGGATGCTGCCTGGCCGTTCCCGTCCGCGACCCCGACGGCCGCTTGATCGCTTCGCTCGGAATTTCGGTGCCAACCCGCCGCTTCAAGAACCAATTGCCGACGCTGGCCAAGGTCCTGCGCGACGTCGGGATCGCGGCCTCGCACGAGATCGGGCGCCTCATCGGAGAGGCCCCGCCCAAGGCGGTGAGCGCCGGCTCCGCAGCGAGACCGGTGTCCTAGCACACCAACCGAATTCAAACCGCCAACTTTTTCGCGGATTCGCGCAAAGACTCCAGCGGTCCCCCGGTTGCGCCAGTGTTAGGTTCCCGCGGAGGCCAAAGCCCAGTGGTCCTTAGTGCTTTTTCGGTCATGACGAGGGGGGCAAGATGTACGAAAAGGACGGCGAGAAGTATTTCATCGTTGACGGCCATATGCACTGGTGGAATGCCACGCCCGAGAACTGGAAGCACAAGGAGTATGCCGAGGGCTGGATTCGCTGCTTCTACGGCTACCACAGCGCGCTGAGTCCCGAGGAATACGTCTGGTCGTTCGAGAAGTACTGCGGCTACACCGAAGAGGACCTGATGAAGGACCTCTTCGAGGACGGGTACGTCGATGCGGCGGTGTTCCTGCCGACCTACCTGACGGACTGGTACACCGAGGGCTTCAACACCACGGCCCGCGACGCCATCCTGAAGGAGAAGTATCCGGACCGCTTCATCCTCAACACCGCGTGGGATCCCCGCGACGGCGAGGAGGGTCTGAAGGCGCTCGAGGAGAAGGCCAACCGCTGGCACCCCAAGGGTTGCAAGCTCTACACGGCTGAATGGCGGGGCGACTCCAAGGGCTTCGACATGCGGGACCCCATGTCCCGGCGCTACTTCGACAAGTGCGTCGAGCTCGGGATCACCAACATCCACGTCCACAAGGGCCCGACGATCTGGCCGCTGAACAAGGACGCGTTCCAGATTGACGACGTCGACGAGGTCGCCACGCTCTACCCCGAGCTGACGTTCATCGTCGAGCACTGCAACCTCCCCCGCCTGGAGGACTTCTGCTGGATTGCCGTGCAGGAATCGAACGTCTGGGGCGGCCTGGCCGTCGTCCTGCCGTTCATCCACAGCCGCCCCCGGCAGTTCGCCAAGTGGCTGGGTGAGCTGCTCTTCTGGGTCGGGGCCGACAAGCTCACGTTCGCCAGCGACTACGCCCTCTGGCACCCGAAGTGGCTCATCGAGCAGTTCGTGGACTTCCAGATGCCCGAGGACATGGTCTCCGAGTACGGCGAGCTCACACCGGAGATCAAGCGGAAGATCCTCGGCCTCAACCTGGCCGGGCTCTACGACATCCCGGTGCCGGCGGAGATCATGAAGTCGGAGCCGCAAGCGGTTTCATGATCGACGAGGCCCAAGTGGTCACGGAAACACAGGTCACCGAGGCCCTGTCCGCCGTTCGCGACCCGGAACTCGACGAGCCCCTCACCGATCTCGGGTTCGTCAAAGACGTTCGGATCGACGGCGGACAGGTCACGGTCACGCTCTGGCTGCCGACCTACTTCTGCGCGCCGAACTTCGCCTACATGATGGCGGTCGACGCCAAGGAGGCGGTCGGGGCAGTCGACGGCGTCACCGGCGTGGCGATCCGTCTGATCGACCACCACGCCTCCGACGACATCAACGGCGGCCTCGATGCCGGCAAGGACTTCGACGAGACGTTCCCGGGGGACGGCTCCGGGGACGGGTTGGCCGAAACGCGCCAGCGGTTCGACCGCAAGGCCTTCGTCGCCCGCCAGCAGGAGGTCTACCGGCAGCTCACCGGGAACGGGATGGCGCCGGGAGAGATCCTCGGCCTGACCATCGGTGACCTGCCCGACACGCCCGAAGTCCGCCGGTACCTCGACCGGCGGGCCCGGGTGGATCTGGATTCGTCGGACCAAGCGCCGTTCCTGGTCGACCTCGACGGGAAGGCTGTCACCGCCGAGAACCTCGACCGGCATCTGATCTTCGCCAGGACCGTCAGCGTCAGCATCGAGGGCAACGCCAGCTTCTGTCGCGGCCTGCTGGCGGTGAGATACGGGCTCGAGGAGCCGAAGGAGGCCTGTTCATGAAAGCCGCACGTCTGCACAGCTACGACGATGATCGCCTCCAGATCGACGACGTGCCCGAACCGACGATCTCGGGGCCGCACGATGTGATCGTCCGTGTCGGCGGGGCCGGCCTCTGCCGGACCGACCTCCACATCATCGAGGGCATCCTCGCCGAGACCTTCCCGGACCTGGAGTTGCCCTACACCCTTGGGCACGAGAACGCCGGTTGGGTCGAAGATGTTGGCTCCGCGGTCAGCTCGGTGAGTGTGGGCGACGCAGTCATCGTGCACCCGTTGGTGAGCTGCGGCGTGTGCCTCGGCTGTCGCCGGGGCGAGGACATGTACTGCGACGCGGGAGCGTTCCCGGGCCTGAGCCAGAACGGCGGCTTCGCCGAGTTCCTTCTCACCGGCGAGCGTTCGCTCATCAAGCTCGACCCCAGCCTTGAGCCGAAGGACGTTGCGGCCATGGCCGACGCCGGCATTACGGCCATGCGCGCCTGCAAGAAGGTGGCCGCCCAGTCGCACGGCCTGACCAAGGTCGTCGTCATGGGTGTCGGCGGCCTCGGCCACATCGGCATCCAGTGCTTGCGCGCGCTCTCTCCGGTCGAGATCATCGCCGCCGACACCAACGAAGGAGCCCGGAAGCTTGCCGAGGAGACCGGCGCCGACCACGTGATCGAGGCCGGCGAAGGTGTGATCGACCGTGTCCTCGAGCTGACGGGCGGATTGGGCGCCGACGCCGTCCTCGACTTCGTGGGTGAGCGGGGCGTGCCCGCCCAGGTCCCCGGCATGCTCCGCCAGGGTGGCACCTACTACGTCATCGGCTACGGCGAGAAAGTCGAGATCCCGAACTGGGACTTCGTCATTCGCGAGATCAACGTCGTCGGCAACCTGGTCGGCGACTACATGGACCTGGTCGAGCTCATGGCGCTGGCGGCCCGCGGCAAGGTGAAGCTGCACACGCAGGTGTACCCGCTGAAGGACATCAACCAGGCGATCGACGACCTCTACGGCGGCCGCCTCAACGGCCGGGGAATCCTGGTTCCCTAAGCCAGGATTGCGCTAGAAGCAGCCGACGGGCCTGGCGTCGAGCAGCCGCTCGGCTTCTCGCTTCAGGCCCGTTCGCGCGATCAGGTCCGTGCGCTCGCCCGGCTGGGGGTACTCCTCCTCGCCGGACGCTGCGAGAAACCCGCCCGTGACGTGGCCCAGCCGCGTCTTCCAGGCGTGACACTCGCCGGACGACGTTCGCCACATCAGCCCGAACGTCACCAGTATGGCGCAGAGAAGGATGATCCATTCCGGCTTCAGTAGGTCGCGAATCCCCGCTTGCTCCTCCACGGCCACCACCCTATCCCTCCACGTCTTGAGGCCGCACGTAGACCCATAGGCCCAGCGCCGAACCGAAGATCGCGTGCAGCACAACCCATGTCAACCAGCCGATGTCGCTACCCATCCGGGAGATGGGCTGCCCGGCACCGGACATCTCCGCCACCACCGGAAGGACAAGAACGCTCATGAGCACCATGACGGCGAGGCCGTAGACCAGGCCACCGACGAGGGCCCGTTTTTCCCGGAGCCGAAGTTGCATTGCCAGTACGGCGAAGAGGGCGCCGAGGACGGCGCCGACCATGACGTGGGCGACCGTTCCGAACATGAACGACTCCTGGGCGAAGAAGAAGCGTTCTCCGGCGTCAGCTTTCTGGAGCGACTGAACCAGCGTGTTCGGATCGATCGTGAATGCCACGTGGTAGGCCGGCGTGAAGAACCCTCGCCCTGCGTAGCTGGCCGACGCCGCCATGGCGACGAGGCCCATGAGTGCGCTGGCGCCGAAACCGGCGAAGATGCCTTTCTGCAGCACCTGCTCCAGCACTTCTGGTCGCCATCGAGCAAAACCTTGTTCCTGCGCCATCGCTTTCCCTTCCCGCGGGATTGCTTCTATGCAAGACTATGCCCGCTCGAGACGAGGGGGATCAGCCGGAATGAATAGTGTCGGATTCGGAATCGCCATCGGCCTGCTCACCATCCTGACGATTTGGTACATCCAGCGGGTGCTGGACAACCCCAACTCCTAAGGGGTTCAGCTGGCGTCGCCCTCACCGGCGGCCGAAGCCAAATCTCGGTAGCAGAGCAGCGCCACTGCTGCGACGAATGGAACCGCTGCCCCCATCATCGCGCCCTGGAGTGCGAAGTACACGACGCCGCGGGCCACACCCGGGACGTCGCCTGACAGGATTCCGAAGGCGCGCAGGGTCATGGAAAGCACAAGCCCGACAGTGGCGGGGATGATCAGCAACATGACCAGCGGACGGCTGTCCTGCTGGATCATCGCCTTTGTCTGCTCCCAGGCCTTCTCGAGAGATCGCCGGTGCAGCACCACTTCGTGTATGAGAAGCGGAGGCCCGAGAAGCATCGGCTGAACAATGATGCCGACAGGGCCCAGGGTGATTGCCGCGAAGAGGGCACAACCGGCCGAGCACGCCGCCGTTCGATAGATATCGCGGTGCACGCCGGCGAGCTCATGCCAGGTCTCCCGAAGGCGCTTATTGCTGCCGGTGCCAAGGATGCTCACGGCCGGAGCGAGTAACACGCTGCCGGCGAAGGCCGGGATCACTGATTGAACGAGCGTGACGACGAACAACAGCGGAAGCCGCGGCAAATCGATGATCACCACGATCAGAAGCAGCTCGCGTAGAATGATGAACGCGATCAGGAACGTGGGGACCAACAGGGGCGCTGTTGACCGGTACATCCGCCAAGCCTGTGCGACAACTTGAGTCGGCGACAGGCCGCGGTCTTGCCCTCCAAACTGACCCTCTGGCACCCGGCCATCGTAGAGGGAGTGGAAGCCACTGGCAGTGGTTTACTTCCTGCATACCTCGCCTATGTCTCGGCGATTCGTGCATTCCCGAAACCGGCCGCCCTTTTCCGTTCTTTTCTCTTGACCGGGGGGCAAAACAAGGGTCTGCTGAGGGTTGACGATCCGGCCGTGACAGCCGGGGCAGTTCGCCGTTCCCGAGTGTCGGGGTTCCGATCGTCAGAGGGTGGACGAAGGGAGCGTTAATGACACAGGTAGCAACAGCGGCCCCAACCGCGGAGGCGACGTACAAGCCGAAGCATGGGCCTATCGACTGGAGGGGTGGGCATACCCTCACGTTTGTCGGTCCCCTCGCATTCATTGCCATTGCTGCCATCCAGCGCATCTGGATGCAGGGCAATGCGTGGACGATCGGCATCGATGCATCTCTGCCCGCATTCAACGAGACATACCGGGCGATGTTCTACGGCGAGGTCATCGCCGCCACCGTTGCGACGTTGTGGTGGTGGACGTATCTGGTCCGCAAGGGCAAGCAAATCGTGGACGTCCCGGTGTCCCACGAGGTGGAAGTACGTCGGATCGCCAAGTTCTGGGGTCTGATTTCGACCACCTCGGTCGAGCTCACCATCATGGCCGCTTTCTGGCCGAACATGGACGGTGCGTGGCACCAGACCGCAGTGCGTGACACTGCGCTGACGCCGGCTCACATCCCCATGTTCTTCCTGTTCTTCCCCATCGGGATCACGCTCACCGTCGGTACGTACCTCTACGGCCGCTACTGGCTGCCGAAGGTGTACGGGGCGGAGAACGGATTCCCGTGGTCGTTCTTCCTGCTGATCTCGGCGTCCGTTACCGAGATGATGCAGGTGGCCATGAACGAGTGGGGTCACAGCCTCTGGATCACCGAAGAGATCTTCGCCGTTCCGTTCCACTGGCCGTTCGTGCTCTACGGCTGGCTGGCGGCGGGAATCTTCGCTCTGTGGGCTGAGACGATCATCCGACTCCTGGGGATCGAGGCGGAGATCGAGGCAGCAGGGGCCAGCGGGCAAGAAGCGGTCGCCTAAAAGCCACACCAGCAACAACTGAATTCAATAACCGAGACCCCGCCAAGGGGTTAGCCATGAGACGTCCATCAGAGGGGGAGGCATGGCGTCGGATACAGAAACGCTCGAGGCTGATCAGCAATTCGAGCGGCTGAAGGCGCTAGTTAACAAGGAGTACAAGTACATCGACCGCAAGTGGGATGCGGTCTTCTGGATCAGCGCCGCATTCATTGTGGGCGCCGCCGCCGACATCACCATGTTGCTGTTTGCCGGCGACTGGGACTTCTGGACTGACTGGAAGGACCGGGTGTGGTGGCCGATCCTCACCCCCTTCTCACTGGTCATCATCGGGTCCGCACTCCAGTACATCCAGTGGCTGGCGTGGCGGTTCCCGACCGGTATGACCTACACCGCCATCTGTATGTGGGGACTCAGCACGATGGGGCGGTGGCTGCAGTGGGGGAACTTTGTCTGGTATCCCATGAACTTCGTATGGGGCACCACGATGGTGCCGGCGGGCATCTTTGCCGACTGGGTGCTGATGAAGACGAAGAGCTTCGTCCTCACATCGCTCCTGGGCTCCGCCGTCTTCTCGTTCACGTGGTGGGTGTCGAACTACGTGATGATCGCTCCATACCTGCAGCCGGCGGAGTGGATGGACCGCATCCTCACGCTGTCTGACATCCAGGGCATTGCCTACATCAGGAGCCAGACTCCCGAGTACCTCCGGATCATCGAGCACGGCACGCTCCGGAGCTTCCTCGGCGAGACGCAGTACGTATCGATCGTCTTCGGCATGACCGTGACGGTCGCTGGCTACTGGGTCGGCCAGTTCATCGGCCGAATGCTTGCGATCTGGCCCATCGGCCGCTTCATGAAGAAGTGGTAGGCGGAGAAAGGGGGGACTGACAATGAAGAAGCGACTGGCAGCGGTTCTGATCCTCGGAATCGCGTCGACGTTGGTATTCACCGCATCCCCGGCCTCCGCTCATGGCGAGAAATCGCAGGAGGCATTCCTCCGGATGCGGACGATCGGGTGGACCGACATCACCTTCACTGGTGGTCAGATTGACCAGAAGGGTGAGACCACCATCAAGCAGGGGGAATTCATCACCCTGAAGGGTGTGGCCAAGCTGATGGACACCTGGCCCGACACGCTGGCGGCGGGTCAGCCGGAGATCGGCTACATCAACATCGCCACACAGGGCCCCGCGATCATGATGACGGAACGCACCGTCAACGGCGTGTCCACGCCGGGGCGTATCGAAGTCGAACGCGGGAACTACTACTCCTTCGAGATGAAGCTGATGGGCCGCCGGCCCGGCCGGTGGCACGTGCACCCCTTGTATGCCGTGAAGGGGGCCGGGTCCGTGTTGGGTCCCGGGCAGTGGGTCAACGTTGAAAAGGCTTCGGGCGGCTTCGAGGCGCCCGTGACCCTCTACAACGGCAAGACGATCAACATGGAGAACTACGCGCTGACCGAGGTGTGGGTCTTCCAGGTCATCGGGTTCATTCTTGGCCTGATCTGGATCCTGTACTGGACCGCGGGCAAGCGGAACCCGGATGGTTCTCCGAAGAGTTGGATGGGCGGGAAGCGCACGGTGACCAACCCTGCGGTGACCCTGTCGATCCCACTCAACGACGACGGGGTGGCCGTGGGGTTGAACTCCAAACGGGACCACCGCGCCTGCAACATGATGCTTGTCGGCACCAGCATCTTCTTGCTGGTGGGCTGGATCTACCAGGCCTCGGCCTATCCCGTGAAGATCCCGCAGCAGGTGGTGCAGTTCGCGCCGCCTGAGACGGCGCTCGACGCGGTGGCGCCGCTGGCCAAGGTTGATCCGTTGTTGGCGGACTACGAGCCTGACAGCCGGGCGCTGTCGATGGAGCTCAACGTCACCAACATCAGCGACAGTCCGATCACACTCGCCGAATACACCACGTCCACCCTCACATTCATCCCGCAGGGCGGCTCGGCGACCGCTCCGGTGGGTTACCAGCAGACGATGCAGGTGTCGCCGTCCGGCGCGATCCAGCCGGGCCAGACACAGAAACTCACGTTGAAGATCGACGGCAACGCGTTGGTGGAAGAGCACCTCGTGCCGACGAGCGAGTCACAGCTGACCATGGCCGGTCTGGTGGTCTTCAAGGACGCGACGGGCAAGGAAGCGTCCGTGGAGATCGAGGAGCCCCTCCGGCCGCGGTTCAAGGAATAAGAGCCGTTCGAAAGAGGTAGTCCGGAAGCGGACGCAAGGCGTGGCCTACCCCCACAACCAGTGGGGGTAGGCCATTGCCATAGGAGTACACTGAAGTACTGGCTGTCAGCCTTCGGGAAGGGGCACGGCATGAAGGTATTTCTGGCGCACGGGCCGTCCGGCCTGTTCGACCTCTTCCCGTTCCTGTTCATCGCGTTGGCGATCTGGTTCATCCTGAGGGTGCTGCGCGAGGGCCAACACCGCGTGGGGAGGACCCCCAAGCTTCCGACGAACCACTGGAGCCGGCAGTTGGCCACCGCTACCCGGAAGCGAACGGCATCCGAGAAGCCTGCCGGCCCGCCGCCTGACCGGCCCGGGATGCCCCGCCGCGCGACAGCGCCTCACCTGCGCGTCCTGGAAGGTGACGCAGCGGACGCGCCGGTGGTGCCCCGGAGATTCGAGCCGCCGCCCGCCGGGCGGAGGCAGACCGGCTGAGTAGGGCCGGAACGTGGCACCGAACGGCTTCGGTGGGGGCGTCACGACGCTCTTCATGGTGCTGCCGTTCGTGTTCATCCTCGCCGGGGTGATCTACATCGCAGTGGCATCTCCCAGTCGCAAGCCTCGCCGTAACCGGTCGGTGCGGGTGCTGCCGGTGGGCGCACAACATCCCTTGAGCCACGTGCGCTCGAAGATGAAGCCCGCCACCCCGGCGGCTCGGCAGACGACGGATCAGAAGCCCTCCTCGCGGCGCCGGCCCGAACCGCCCTGGCTGAGGCCTGTCGACTAAGGCTGTTCGCCGGCACTCCGACGTGAGCTTCGAACACCATTCGGCGCGCGCCAACGGCATCGACATCCACTACGTCCGCCAGGGAAGCGGGCTGCCGCTCGTCCTGCTTCATGGGTGGCCGGAATTCTGGCGCGTCTGGCGCAAGGTGATCGGGCCGCTGAGCAGTCGGTACGACGTCGTCGCGCCCGACCTGCGAGGCTTCGGCCAGTCGAGCAAGCCGGCCGTGGCGGCCCTGGAGGGATACCGGGTCGAAGACCACGCCGCCGACCTCCTCGGCCTGGCCGACGCCCTCGGGTTCGAGCGGTTCGGGCTCGTGAGCCACGACGTTGGGGCCTATGTGGCCCAGACCTTCGCCCGGCTGCACCCCGAGCGCCTGCGGGGCCTGTTCTTCTTCGACTGCCCCTATCCGGGCATCGGGCAGCGCTGGGCCGAACCGGAGCACCTCGCCGAGATCTGGTACCAGTCGTTCCACCTCCTGCCCGTGGCCGTCGACGTCGTCGGCTCCAGTCGGGCGGCCACCGAGCGGTACTTCCGGCATTTCCTCAGCCACTGGGCCCACGATCCCGACGCCTTCGAGGAGGAAGATATCGCCGCCTGGGTCGACAACTACTCGGCCCCCGGGAACCTGCAGGGCGGATTCAACTGGTACATCGCCTCCCGCCCGTCCCGGCTCGAACTCATGCGTCACGGTGCCCCGGAGCTCCCGCTGATCGAGGTCCCGACCAGAGTGCGCTGGGGCGCCAGTGACCCCATCCTGAAGATCGAGTGGGCCGATCGGCTCGGCGACTACTTCAGCGACTACGACTTTGCCCCGGTCGAAGCGGCGGGTCATTTCGTCGCATATGAGCAGCCCGATCTCGCCGTGGCCGAGATCACCGACTTCTTCGGTTAAACCCGGGCCCTAGGGCCTGAGCGCAGGGCCTAAGGTTCTGTGCATGAGGAAGGTTGTCGCGTCTGTCGTTGTGACGGTCGTGGCCATACTCGGACTGGGGATCAGCGGGATGCAGCCCGCTGCCGCCGAGGTGCAACCGGCGGAGCTGGCCGCGGCCGACGTGGTCACCGAGCCGGCCGCCAACGTCTCCTCGGCCGACAGGGATCGGCTGGTGCAGGCGGCGGGGGAGTTGCGGAAGCAGGGAGTCCCGACCAAGTTCGTAGTCGTCGCCAACCGGCCCGTGAATCCGCCCCGATACGCCGTCGATCTCCGGCAGGCGATCGGGTTCAACGGCAACGTCCTTGTGCTGTCGCGCTCCCCCAACAGCCTGGGAATCGCGTCCTCCGTGCCGGCGCAAGAGAGGCAGGACGCCTTCGAGAGCTCAGTAGCCGACCTGCGGGCCGACCCCGTCGGGGGGACGATCGTCGTCGCTCAACGTCTGTCGGAGGCAGCGGGGTCCGCATCGGGCTCCGGCGAGGGCTCCGGCAGCGGAGGCTCGATGAGCGGGCTCGTCCTCGTTGGTCTGCTCCTCGTGGGCGTCGTCGGCGTCGTCGCTCTGGGGCGGCGGGCGTCCCGCCGGCGGGCCGAGGCCGATCTCGCCGACCGGAAGGCGGCCCTGGAACCCATGGTCGACGCCCTCGCGGCCCACATCACCGACGTCGGCAGCGACCTCCGACTCGGCGGTGACCGGGTGGCGGAGGCCCAGCCGTATTACGACGAGGCCGTCCTGGCTTATGGCGAGGTGCGCGACGCGATGCCGTCGGCAAGCACGGCTCCCGCGATCGACACGCTCGGGCGGACGCTGGAGCGGGGCCTGCGGGCGGGGGTGTCGGCCCGGGCCGTCCTGGACGGCCGCCCGATCCCGTCTCCGGAGGAGACCGCGCTCCTTGAGGGTCTGTGCGCCTTCGACCCCAAGCACGGCCGGGCCGTCAAGGAGATGCCGGTTGTCACGCCGACGGGCAACGAGGCCGAGGTCCCCGTCTGCGCCACCTGTGCCGAGGGATTGGAGGAGGGTCAGATGCCCGACGTGCGGCGCGTCAACCAGCGGGGGAGGGACGTCCCGTATTGGCAAGGCGCAGGGGCCTTCGGTTTCGGAGGGCCCAGCCTCTTTCCGATGTTCGGTGGGTTCCTCGGCGGGATGGTGCTCCACGACCTGTTCACGCCCGACGTCGTCCCCGATCAGGGCGGCTGGGGCGACGGCGGCGGCGGTTGGGGCGACGGTGGTGGCGACTGGGGTGGCGGCGACTTCGGGGGCGGCGATTTCGGGGGCGGCGGCGACTTCTGAGAAGGACTATCCGGATTCGTCCGGATGTTGGTCCAGTCGATGAGGGTTGAAATCTGGTCCGACGTCGTGTGCCCGTGGTGCTACGTCGGAAAGCGCAACTTCGAAACCGCCCTGTCCCGGTTCGAGCATCGCGGCGCGGTCGACGTGATCTGGCGGGCGTTCGAGCTCGACCCGTCGGCGCCGGCCGAGCGGGAAGGCGACTACGCCGCTCATCTGGCCCGCAAATACGGCATGAGCCTCGATCAGGCGGGGAAGATGATCGAGACGATGACCGGGACCGGCGCCGAGGCCGGCCTAACCCTCGACTTCGAGCGGGCGCGGCCGGGGAACACGTTCGATGCCCACCGGCTGATCCATCTGGCCGGGGAGCGGGGTGTGCAGGGCGCCGTGAAGGAACGGTTCCTCCGGGCCACGTTCACCGACGGCGAACCGATCGGCGACCACGGGGCCCTGCTGCGCCTCGCCGTGGAGGCAGGCCTCCCGCAGGACGAGGCGGCCAGCGTGCTGGAGAGCGACACCTACGCCGCGGAGGTGCGGGCCGATGAGAGGCTGGCCCTCGAGTTCGGGATAACCGCCGTGCCGTTCTTCGTCGTCGATCGGACCTTCGGCGTCCCTGGTGCGCAGCCGCCGGACGTCATCTTGGGCGCTCTCGAGCGGGCCTGGGGGAAGAACGCACACCCACTCGAGTAACGGTAAAGAGGCCCATTTCTGGGCCCCTTTACCGGGTCTGCGTTCTGATCTGAGTCTTGGTTAGGCGTGTCCCGGTCCGCCATTGCCCTTGCCGCAGAGCACGGGCTGGACGGCAGCCGGATAGATCGCCAGGCAGGCGGCTTCGGGGAGGACGCCGTCGGCCTTGGTGTCCGCAGCGAAGGCGCCGGTCGCCGGGACGGCGAGTGCGGCGGTGGCGGCGAACATGAGTGCAACGCGCTTCAGCATGTTCCCAGCTCCTTGTCTCAGGACTTCGTCTCCAGTGGTTCGTTGACGCTGTCGATCGTGTCCTGTGCGTTCTTGAACTCCTTGGCTGATTCGCCGAGGCTCCGCGCCAGCTTCGGAAGCTTGGTGGCGCCGAAGAGGAGCATGACGATCGCAAAGACGATCAGCAGTTCAGTCGGTCCGAGGCTCATGACGAACCCTTTCGGCCAGAAGTTCGATGCGCCGCCTGGAAAACCAGGCGGCGCATCGAGGGTTACCTAATTGGACTTAGCCGTGCTTGCCGGCCGCCACTTCCTTGATGGCGGAACGGATGCGGAAGTAGGTACCGCACCGGCAGAGGTTCCCGCCCATCGCGCTGTCGATGTCAGCGTCGGTGGGGTTGGGCTTCTGGTTCAGCAGGGACACGGCCTGCATGATCTGGCCGGCCTGGCAGAAACCGCACTGCGCCACGTCGTTGTCGACCCAGGCCTTCTGGACCGGGTGGAGCTCGCCACCCTGGGCCAGGCCTTCGAT
>JAICGL010000016.1 GCA_025923175.1 Acidimicrobiia bacterium | reverse complement strand
GCAACGCCTAGTCCGACCTAGTCGTAACGAACTACCCGAAGTAATCAGATGGGTCTGGGACCGGGGTTAACCCCGGTCCCAGACCTGTCGATATGAACAATCGGATCGGAACTGCTGGGAAGTAGGAGAGGACCCCCCCGCAATGAACCTCAGGAACGGTGCTACGCCCGCCCCCCAGCGGAGTGGTCGTATCAGTGATGGGGCTCAATTCCTCCTCGAGACGCTCCGGGTGCGTCCGGCCTATCGCCGGGCCCTCTCCGGAGTCTCCGTGTTGATGGCGCTCTTCGCCGTCGCGCTGCTCGCCTATCCCCTGTACACGAACTTCTACCAGGACCGGCTGCAGTCCAAGCTGGCCATCGAGTTCAAAGCGCCGGAGACCCTGCGGGCCTTCAAGGCCGGCGAGCTGGCCAGCGGCGACCCGATCACCAAGATCTCCATTCCGGCTGCCGACCTGAAGCCGACGGTTGTCGTCGAAGGTACCGGCGCCAGTGCCCTGCGGGCCGGAGCGGGCCACTACCCCAACACCCCTCTGCCGGGTGAGGAGGGCAACGTGGCCATCGCCGGGCACCGCACCACCTACGGCAAGCCGTTCGCCAACCTTGACCACCTGAAACCGGGTGACGAGATCTTCCTGGAGACTCCGGTCGGGAAGTACACCTACAAGGTCTCGAGGGACCCGTTCATCGTGGTCCCAACCGACTTCAGCGTGATCGCGCAGACGCCCGGGAAGACCCTGACGTTGACGACCTGTCACCCGAAGGGCTCGGCCCGCCAGCGTCTGGTCATCAAGGCGGAGTTGGTCTCCGAGATGGCGAACCAACCCGCTCCCGCATGATGCGCAAGCTCGTCTTCGCGACCGGTCTCGCCGCCATCGGCCTCTCGCTGATCGTTCCGGTCGCGTCCGCTCACAACGAGCGCTACGTCCACGACATCGCCTGGGGGGCGTCCCCCAACCCGACGACGGCCAACGACGGCGCTGAGGTCTTCAACAACGACGAAGTGGTCGCCGCTGTGGTGCACTTCGCCGACGGTGTGAGGAGCTGGGACGTCGTGCTCCGTCCGGTCAACGGCGGCCAGCCCTCCACCTGCCACGAGGATCTTGCGCAGGAGGACGGCAAGTATCCGGTGGACGTGTACATCAACTGTCCGTGGGACACGACCCGAGCCATCGCTCACACGCTGCCCGGGGCGACCCGCGGCATTGAGGCCAGGGATCCGAAGTTCAACCGGACCTGGCAGTCCCAGGACCTCGGGCCCTCGGTGAACGGCAAGTACACGGTCGAGATCACCGTCTACAACTCCGGTCTCGACTGCGGCCTGCTCACCGGTTGCAAGCAGGGTCCGGTGGAGCCGCACCCGCTCTACCAGAGCGGCTCGAACCCGCCCCGCTGGCGGGAGGTCTGGGTGGTCAACGGTGTCGCCGCTCCGGCTGGCGTGACCAACTCGTTCGACCCGGGCAGCAGCAGGATCAACGTCACCTGGGCTCCGAACCCCGAGCCCGACGTCTCCTACATCGTCCAGGAGAAGGTCGGCGACGGGAAGTGGAGCGCCGGCGTGGGCGTCCCCGGCAACGCCACCCGGTACGAGCGGGTGATCGAGCAGCCGGGCACGTACCAGTACCGGGTCGGCGCCGTTCGCCCGGCTCCCAACCGGGACGGCAGCGACGCCACCGAGCGGTCGGACTTCGTCGCAGCCCAGGCCGTCGATATCGCACAGATCACGCCGCCCACGTCGGCCGGCCCCAACAACGCCGACGGTGCACCCGACGGTGGCGACCCCGGGGTCTTCATCCCGGGCGACACGTCGACGACCACCCGCCCCGGTGGCACCCGGGGCACAGCCCGACCGGGTTCGTCGCCGAGCCGGAGCGGCCCGACCGCCGGCTTCCGCCCGACGGGCACGGCTGGCCGCCCCACCGGGACGACCGCGGGCGAGCTGGGCGAGGCCGAAGGCGAAGAGCCCGACACCGGGTTCTCGGCGACGCTGCCCTACGACCAGAGGGAGCAATTCGCCGAGCTCGAAGAGGGCGACGAGGAGGCCGCTCCGCAGACCCTGGCCGGCGGGGTGGTGCCGAAGCCTCGCGACACCCGCCAGCTCCTGATCTTCATGGCCATCAGCCTGACGCTCTTCGTCTTCGCCATGCAGCTCACCGTCCTGGTCCGCAAGAGCAAGCCGGTTGCAGTGGGCGCCGAGAGCTACCAGGACGACTTCGACGACTGGCTGGGCGGCTTCTAAGAGCGAAGCGACTGGCAGTACCTGGAAGAGGGCCCGGCCATCCGAGAGGATGAGTCCGGGCCCTTTTCCTTTTTGTCTCTTTCGCGAACTATGGCAACAGGAGTAGCGTCAAGGGGCGCTGACACCGGGTGCCTCCCACAACCACCCGAGGTGAGTCCATGTCACGAATCGCGCGAGTTTGCCCCTTTTTCGCCGTCTCGCGTCATAAACGAGGGTTTGTAACGTCAATTGACTAGTCTTTACCTTTGTGACGGTATAGGACTATCTTTAACAATCGTCACAAGCGTAGTCATCCGGCTACGTCAGGTAAGAGAGGAGCTGAGGATGCGCAAGATCCACTCGCTGGGGTTGGTCGGCGCAGTGGCCCTGGTGCTCGCAGCTGTCGTCGCGCCCGCAGCGAATGGTGCTGTTACCCGGGTCGAGACCGATCAGTTCAGCGGCGTAGCCAGTGCCCAAGCGCTTGACCTTTCCCTGTTGGGTCGCAAATTGACCTTCGGGATCGCGTCGGCAGACAGCGCTGCCAACGTGGTTACCAACTCGCTGAACCAGAAGGCCTCGGGTATCGGAACGCTGCTCAGCCCCAAGACCGCCATCACGGCGGCCCAGGGTGAGACCCCCACCGAAGGTGGCCGGGCCTGCTTCCAGCCCCCGCTCGGTGAGGCACTCGCCGGCGCCAACCTCCCAAGCCTGCTCATCGGCGAGGTGGCCTGCGGCGAAGCCATCACCAAGGGCGACCTCACCAACTTCGAGGCCATCGGGACGGGCACGGTTGCCAGCCTCAAGCTGAACGCCACCCAGATCCTGAAGCCGGCGCTCGACATCCTGCAGCCGCTGCTCGGCACGGTTGGCAACACGCCGGTCGGCGAACTCCTCAAGGTGACTGACGCTCCGACCAAGACGGCCGTGACGACGCTCAACGGCGTGCTCGGCAGCCTGCTCGGCCAGGGCAGCGTGGTCCTGCCGACCCTCGAGCCCTCTCAGACGGTGACGAACCTCGTGGACCGCCTGCAGGACTCCGACCTCCTCCGGGTCAACATCGGCAACGCCATCGCCAAGAACACCGGTACTCCGGAGAAGTTCGTCTCCGAGTCCATCGCCCAGGGCGGCACCATCGAGGTCCTCCCCGCCTTCCGCGGTCTTGGCCTCCCCCCGCTCCTCAAGATCACGACCGGTGAGTCCGGTGCCTCCGTTGCGTACAACCGCGGCGAAGCGAAGGGTGTCGGTTCGGCCAAGAACACGCTCGTCCGCATCGAGAGCGAGCTCCTGCCGACCCTCGGCCTCGGCCAGATCGGTGTGGCCGGCCTGAAGCCCCTCGAGACCCTGACCGGCACCCTCGGCATCAAGGGTGGCCCCGGCTTCATCGAGCTGGCCCCCGGCCAGAACGTGACGCTGTTCTGTGATGGCGTCCTCGGCGTCGTTGGCGCCCTTTGCACCGAGATCTCCGTCGGCATGCCGAAGGAGACCAAGCTTCCCGACGGCGGGATCAAGGAAGAGTCCGCCGGCGTGAGCATCCACCTGTTCAAGGGCCTTAACAGCCTGGTGCCGGGCCTGAACCTGGGCTCGATCCTCGGCAACGCCGCCCTCGACACCGTTCTCGCCCCGCTGTCCGGCGCTACCGGTCTGGCCCTCGGCGAGAAGACCGACGTCCCCGGCATCCGCCTCGCTCTGGCTCAGACCGTGGCGCAGGCCGGCGGCACCAAGGTGATGCAGAACGTTGAGGAGCGTCAGCGGGCAGCCGTTGCCGAGCCTCCTCCTGCTCAGGCTCCGGCTCCGGCCGTGGCACTGCCTCGTACCGGTGGCCTGCCGTTCACCCCGGCGGCGATCCCCGCGCTCCTCGGTATGAGCCTCGGGGCCGCCACCCTGGTGCGGCGCCGCATGAAGTAAGCCTCACCAGTAGCACCAACACCACCTTGTAACATCGGTAACCGGGGTCGGGACAAGCGAAGTCCCGACCCCGGAACCGTCTCCGAAGTTGGGGAGCACAGCGTGACCGACACCCCCCTCGCCACCGAGCAGCCGAAGGACCGCCGCTTCCGTGATGGCAGCCGGTTCCTCATCGACACGCTCCGGTCGCGGCCCATCGCCCGCCGGATGCTGTCGGGGTTCTCGATCATCACCGCCGTGGTGGCGATCGGCATGCTCGCCTATCCGCTGTACACGAACTACATGCAGGACCGGCTGCAGTCGAAGCTGGCCATCCAGCTCCACAGCGCCGAGAACAAGGCCGCCTACGAGTCCGGCCACACCCCGGAAGGCGACGCCCTGACCCGCCTGGTGATCCCGACCCTCCAGGTCGACACCGTGGTCGTGGAGGGGACAGGCGCCAGCGCCCTGCGGGCCGGGGCCGGGCACTATCCCAACACCCCCCTGCCGGGCGAGGACGGCAACGTCGCCATCGCCGGGCACCGCACCACCTACGGCAAGCCGTTCGCCAACCTTGATCGGATGCGCGTCGGCGAGGAGATCGTGCTCGAGACGCCGATCGGGCGGCACGTGTACCGGGTCACCCGAGAGCCGTTCGTGGTGTCGAACACCGATTTCACGGTGATCGCCCAGACCCCGGGTAAGTCCCTGACGCTGACGACCTGCCACCCCAAAGGTTCGGCCCGCCAGCGCCTCATCATTCGGGCGGAGATGCAATGAAAACTCCTGATGGGATCGGAGGCCGCATGCGGAAGATCTCGCTTACGGTTGGAGCTGCGCTGCTCGTCGTCGGGCCGGTGTCGGCCCAGCCGGCGCAGGCCCAGGAGAACGCTGCCTACGTCACCTGGCAGTCTCCCCAGGAAGGCGCCCGGCTCTCGGGCCGGACCGTCCACATCAAGGCCAAGACTGGTTTCTACGGCGGAGTGAGGAGCTGGGCGGTCGAAGCTCTCGCTCCCGAGGAGGCCGACTACCCCGGGTACGGCACGATCTGTGAGGGGACCGAGAGCCGGGCCCCGGCCTTCGTGAACATCGACTGCGTGTGGGACACGACCGCCTACCCCAACGACGGGGGCCAGGCCCTGAACCGGCCCTATGTCGTGCGGATCACCACCCAGGGGAACTCGCCCAACCCGCACGCCGAGGACCGCAACGTCGTCGTGGCCAACCCGGTGTCAGCGCCCCGTGACGTCAAGCTCGGTTTCGTGGACAGCACCCGGCAGGCGACCGTGCGGTGGCAGCAGAACCCGGAGCCCGACGTCGTCAGCTACGTCGTGCAGGAGCGGGTCGGTGACGGGCCGTGGAAGAACGTCGGGCAGGCCGGCGGCCGGGCCACGAACTTCACCCGGACCCTCTCGGCCCCCGGCACCTACCGCTACCAGGTGGCCGCCCTGCGCTCCGCCGGCAGCGGCGACGACACCGTCCAGTCGGCCTGGGCAGGCCCGGCCAACGAGCCCAAGCAGATCGTGGTGGCGGAGCCGCCGCGGCCTGAGACCACCACCACGACCACGCCGCCCTCGGCCGACGGCTCGGCCGAACCCCCGCCCCCGGCTGATCCGGGCGACCCGACCGTGCCGCCCGCTCCGCCGCAGGTCACCTCGGCCGGGGCTCCCAACGACCCCGCCGCCCCCGGGGCGCCGCCGCCCGGCGGGCCCACCGACACGAGCCGCAGCGGTGCCGCCGTGGTCTCTCCGATCCAGCACGGTGCCCCCGGCAGCGTCCGTTCCGGCGGTGCCACCGTCGGCGGGCTGGCCGCTCCGCCGTCCACGAAGCCGCCCAGGGAGCCGCAGGAAGGCGAGGAGCCCGAGGGCCCCGACACCGGGTTCTCGGCAGAGCTGCCCTACAAGCAGAACGGTGAGAGCGAGGACAGCGACGACGGTGGCGTCGGGCGGGTACTCGTCGGCCTACCGGAGGCAATCGGCGGCGACGAGTCCCGCCAGATGCTGGTTCCCCTGGCCGGCGGGCTCTTGCTGTTCGTCTTCGCCATGCACGTCCTTTACCTCAGCCGCCGGGCCGCCCCCGAGGCTCCGCTCGACACCGAGTAACGGGACGGCCGGGGGTGGTCCGGTGCGAGCACCGCTGCTTCACCGCAGGGCCCCACCCTCCGGAGGAGCCCGGGGTTGGGGCCCCGGGCGGGGCGGCGAAGCCGCAGAGATAGTGCAAGGTCGGCGTGTGCGTCAGCACACGCCGAGCATGCAGCGCATGAGGGCGACGGCTCCCCGCTTGTCGAGGTACTCGTTCCAGTTCCCGCACTTCGGGGACTGGACGCACGACGGGCATCCGGCCTCGCAGGGGCAGGCGGCGACGACGTCGTGGGCGGCGGCGACGTGGCGGTCGGCTGCGTCGAAGGCCAACTCGGCGATGCCCGCGCCACCGGGGTACCCGTCGTAGATGAAGATCGTGGGCTCCCCCGTCGCCAGGTGGACGGCCATCGACACGCCGCCGACGTCCCACCGGTCGCAGATGGCGAAGAGCGGCAGCATGCCGATCAGGGCGTGTTCGGCGGCGTGGGCCGCTGACAGCACTGCGACCAGGTCCAGCCCGGCGTCGACCGCCACCTCGATCGGGACCGTGTACCAGCCGGCCCGGGTCGACAGCGTGCGCGGCGGGAGGTCCAGGGCAACGGTTTCCAATACCTCGCCGCTGCCGATGCGCCGGCGCTGGTAGGCGTCGGTGGTCGTGGTCACCTCGACCGTGCCGAGGTGGAGTGTTGACCGCCCGACGGCGCGGGCCTGCGCCTCGCCGGTGATGGCGATGTCGATGTCGTGTCGGGGCTGGGTGTACTCGTCGACGTCGACTGGAGCGAGCAGGGCGTGGGCGTCGTCGAGGTCGAGGTGCTCGACGCGGTACTGGCGGCCCTGGTGAAGGTAGATGGCGCCGGGGTGTGCGATGTGGAACACCCTGGCGCCGTCGACCGTCCCCACCAGCCGGCCGGACTCGGTCTCGTAGAGGCGGTACTCGACCGATGAGCCCGTCCGCAGCCCCACCTGGGGGGCGGGCACCTCGGGCCGGGCCCAGTACATCTTTCCGCCCCGGGGCTTGAGGGCGTCGGCCAGGACGAGCTCCCGGACGGCGTCGTCGACGGCCTCGCCGAAGCTCGCCGCTCCTCCGCCGAGCACCGGATCGTCGGGCCCCAGCGGCAGCTCGTAGGCGGCGCAGCCGACGTGGGGTTCAGCCACGAACGGATTGCGGGGGTTGATGACGGCGGGCTCGAGCGACCGGGTGAACAGCTGGGTGGGATGGTCGAGGTACCAGCGGTCGAGCTGGTCGTCTCCGGCCACGAGGATGGCGGCCGACGGCTGGAGGGCCCGGCCGGCCCGGCCCGCCTGCTGCCAGAACGACGCCAGCGTGCCGGGGAACCCCTGGAGGACGACGGCGTCGAGCCCGGCCACGTCGATGCCGAGCTCGAGGGCGTTGGTGGCGGCCACGCCGAGGAGCTCCCCTTTCGACAGCGCCGTCTCGAGCTGGCGGCGTTCCTCGGGGAGGTAGCCGCCCCGGTAGGCGGCCACGGCCTTCGCTAGCCGGGCGGCGCCGAAGTCTCCGCCGGCTTCACCTGGGCCCGCCCTACCCTCCAACAGCCGCTGGGCCTGGCGGGCCACCACCTCGGCGCTGCGCCGGCTGGGGGAGAAGGCGATCGTCCGCAGGCCGCAGCCCACCAGGCGGGCGAGGAGCCCGCCGACCTCGGCGGTGGCCGACGTCCGCTGGCCGAGGGCGGGGTCGACCATCGGACGGTCGAGGAGGGCGACGGCCCGCTCCCCCTTCGGTGACCCGTCGTCGTCGATGGCGTCGACCGGCACGCCGCACAGTTCGGCGGCCAGGCCGGCCGGGTTGCCGATGGTGGCGCTGGCGAAGCAGAACGCCGGTTGCGCGCCGTAGTGGAGGCAGACCCGCCGGAGGCGGTGGAGCAGATGGGCGACGTGGCTGCCGAAGATGCCCCGGAGGGTGTGGAGTTCGTCGACGACGACGTAGCGCAGGCGCATGAGAAACGTCGCCCAGCGGTCGTGGTACGGGAGGATCCCGACGTGGAGCATCTCGGGGTTGGTGAGCACCACGTTGGCCGTTCTGCGGAGAGCGGCCCGTTCCTCCACCGGAGTGTCGCCGTCGTAGGCCACCGCCCGCATCCCGGGCACGAGCCAGGACCGCATGGAGCGGAGCTGGTCGTGGGCCAGGGCTTTGGTCGGGAACAGGAGAAGGGCGGTGTCCTTCCCGCCGGAGAGGACCGATTCGGCGATGGGAGCCTGATAGCACAGCGATTTCCCCGATCCGGTGCCGGTGGCCAGGGCGACGCTCCGGCCGGCCCGGAGGCTGTCGATCGCCTCCGCCTGGTGGACGTAGAGGCGCGCCGCGCCCCGGGACGCCAGCCGCTCGAGCACCTCCGGATGAAGGGGCTTCTCGGTTTCCCCGAACCGGGCTGGACGGGCCGGGACGATCTCCAGGCGCGTCAGCCGGTCGCCGATCTCGGGGTCGGCGGCCAGCGCACCCAGGGCCTCGATGGCATCCACAGCGAAGCCGAGGGTACCGAGCCGGTACGACAGGTCGGTACGCTGGTCCGAGAGCCGATCCAAGCCTGGCCGAAGGTTCCGGTTTGGGGCGGCCAGTGAGGATGAGGTGCGAGAATGGGCGTGAAAGACCTGGTGAACCGGCTGACGAAGCCGGTGGAGGAGGTCGACCGGGAGAAGCTGGTCGAGTTCTGCTCCAAGCTCGAAGGGGTTCAGCCGTGCGACCAACTCGAGCCCCGCACGGTGGCCAGAGTGGTCGGCGAGGTCTCCTCGGTGCGGATCGTGCCCCGGGCCGGTGCTGCCTCCCTCGAGGTCGGCGTCACCGACGGGCGGGGAGCCGTCACCGCCGTGTTCTTCGGTCGCAAGAAGATCGCCGGGTTGAACCCGGGCCGGCGTGTGGTGATCGAGGGGATGGTCGCGCCGCTCAACAACCGGCCCTTCATGTACAACCCGGTCTACGAACTGCTGCCCTGACGGCGGCGCCCGGCGCGCTGCTACTTGCCGGTCAGCATCCGGCGGATCTCGTCCTCCGAATCGGGAGTGACGAGCGCGATCACCTCGTCGCCCGCCTGGAAGACGGTGTCGCCCCGGGGCACCACGACGTGATCCTCCCGCAGCACCGCCACGAAGGTGGCGTCGCGGGGGACGTCGAGGTCGCGGATCATCGGACCGATGATCGGTGAGTCGTCGGCCAGCGTGACCTCCACCAGGCGGGCCCGCCCCTTCTCCAGTTGGAGGAGGCGCACCAGGCTGCCGACCGAGAGAGCCTCCTCGGTCAGGGCCAGAATGAGGTGCGGGGTCGACACGGACACGTCGACGCCCCAGTTCTCGTTGAAGAGCCACTCGTTCTTCGGGTGGTTGACGCGGGCCACGACCCGGGGCACGGCGAACTCCTGCTTGGCCAGCAGCGAGATGACGAGGTTGTCCTCGTCGTCGCCGGTGGCGGCCACGACCACGTCGACGGAGCCGAGGTCGGCTTCCCGCAGCGAGGTCACCTCGCAGGCGTCGGCGGTGCGCCACTCAATGCTCCCGCCGTTCTGCCACGGCCCGGTGAGCGTCGGTGCCGACCGGCTGATGACGCTCGGGTCCTGCTCGATCAGCAGGACTTCGTGGCCGGCGTCGGCGAGGTCGTTGGCGATGAACTGGCCGACGTTGCCGGCTCCGGCGATGGCGACCTTCATCAGTGGTCCTTGCCTGCTTCCAGGCGCTCCGTAAGGGCGTCGAGGGCGTCGGTGGCGGCGGTGAACGTCAGGACGTCGCCTTCCTGGCCGACGAAGCCGGTGTCGACGACACGGGCGGCGCCGAGCCGGGTGACGGCCGTCAGCCAGAAGCGGCCGGGCTCGTTGAGGCCCGACAGCTTCTTGCCGGCCCACCCCACCGGTAGGCCCCGCTCGACGACGCAGATCTTTCCGCTGGGGTCGGCCCAGTCCGCCTTGACCTCGCCGGGCATCAGCCGGCGCAGCACCTGGTCGGTGGCCCAGCTGACCGTCGCCACCGTCGGGATGCCGAGCCGCTGGTAGATCAGGGCCCTCCGGGGGTCGTAGATCCGGGCCACGACCCGCTCGATCCCGAAGTGCTCCCGGGCGACGCGGGCCGTGAGGATGTTCGAGTTGTCGCCGTTGGTCACGGCCGCCAGCGCTCCGGCCCGTTCGACCCCGGCCTCGATCAGGTGGTCGCGGTCGAATCCGAAGCCCACCACCGTGGCGCCGCCGAAGCCATGGGGCAGCCGGCGAAAGGCGCTCTTGTTCTTGTCGACGACGGCCACGCTGTGACCGTCCTTCTCCAGGGTGCCGGCGAGCTCGCTGCCGACCCGGCCACACCCCACGACGACGTGCATCGGCCTTCTCGCACCTCATCCGAACTTCGGCCGCTCCTACCCAACCCCTTCGGCCGGGTTCGGATTCGGCGCTCGGATCGTAACGCGCCCCTACTTCCGCAGGCCCCTCCGGCAAATGGCATGCTGGCGCACCGTGTACTCGGTCTTGAAACGCCTGCTCGTCGGGCGCCCGCTCCCGAGCGCCGAGCAGGAGCACCAGCGGCTGATCAAGACGATCGCCCTGGCCGTCTTCTCATCCGACGCCATCTCCTCCACCGCCTACGCCACGGAGGAGATCCTCCACGTCCTCGTGCCGCTGGCGGCCATGGCGGCGCTCGGCTATCTCGTTCCGATCTCGATGATCGTCATCGTGCTCCTCACGATCGTCGCGGTCAGCTACCGGCAGACGATCTACGCCTATCCCGGCGGCGGTGGCTCCTACGTGGTCTCCCGGGAGAACCTCGGGACCGGGCCGTCGCTCGTGGCGGCGGCGTCGCTCCTCACCGACTATGTCCTCACCGTGGCGGTGTCGGTGTCGGCCGGCGTCGCCGCCATCGTCTCCGCGGCCCCCGACCTCGTCGAGCGCCGGGTCGAGCTCGGGCTCGTCCTCATCGCCCTGGTCACGGTGGCGAACCTGCGGGGGGTGAAAGAGTCGGGCCAGGTCTTCGCCATCCCCACCTACGTCTACATCCTGATCCTCGGGACGCTCATCGTCTGGGGGCTGGTCGACTTCTACTTCGGGGACCTCACATCCCTGCCGACCAACGAGGAAGCCCTCCACGAGTTCACCCACGGCAAGGAAGGGATGGCGCTGTCGGGGGTGACGCTCTTCGCCCTGATGCGGGCCTTCTCGTCGGGTGCGGTTGCCCTCACCGGTGTGGAGGCCATTAGTAACGCTGTCCCGGCATTTCGCAGGCCCGAGTCGAGAAACGCCTCCCGCACCCTGATCATGATGGTCGCCATCCTGGGATCGTTCTTCTTCGGGATTTCCGTCCTGGCCCAGAAGCTGCACCCGACGCTCAACGAGAACGAGACGATCCTGTCGACTCTCGGCCGGGCGGTCTTCGGCGACGGGGTGCTCTACGTGGTGCTCCAGGCGGCCACGGCCACCATCCTCATCCTGGCGGCCAACACCGCCTACAACGCCTTCCCGGCGGTGTGCTCGATCATCGCCAAGGACGGATTCCTGCCCCGGCAACTGTTCAACCGGGGTGACCGGCTGGTGTTCTCCAACGGAATCCTCGCCCTCTCCGTGGCCGCTTCGGGCCTGCTGATCGCCTTCGGGGGCGTCACCACGGCCCTCATCCCGCTCTACGCCGTCGGCGTGTTCACCAGCTTCACGCTGTCGCAGGCGGGCATGGTCAGGCATCACCGGCGGCTGCGAGAGAAGGGATGGCAGCGAGGCGCGGCGATCAACATCGTCGGAACGATCGCCACCGGGATCGTGCTGGCAGTGGTCGTCGTCTCGAAGTTCACGATCGGCGCCTGGGTTCCGGTCGTGGTCATCCCGCTGTTCATCCTGCTGTTCAACGGGATCAAGCGGCACTACCGGCAGGTGTCGGCGGCGCTGGCGGTGCCCGACGACTGGCGCCCGCCCCGGCTCAACCACACCGTCGTCGTCCTGGTGGGCGGCGTCCACCGGGGCGTGCTCGAAGCGCTGTCGTACGCCCGCCTGTTGACGCCCGACCACCTCGTGGCCGTCACCGTGGTGTCCGACGAGGAGGAACAGGAGCGGATTGAGGAGCAGTGGGAGTCTCGCGGGCTCGACCAGCCCCTCGACATCATCTACTCGCCCTACCGGGAGCTGTCTCGGCCGATCCTCAGATTCATCGACGAGATCGACAACCGGTGGGACAACGATGTCGTCACCGTGTTGATCCCCGAGTTCGTCGTCCGGCGCTGGTGGCAGCAGATCCTCCACAACCAGACGGCCCTTTTCCTGAAGGGCCGTCTGCTCTTCCGGGAGGGCGTCGTCGTCACCTCCGTCCCGTATCACCTGAGGTCCCACGACACTCAGGACCGGCCTGATGCCCTGATTACCAGGGCCGGAGGAGAGGACTGACCCCGGTCCGTGTCGCTGCTCAAACGAGTCCTGGTCGGGCGGCCGCTGCCGAGCGCCGAGGAGGAGAACCGGCGGATCCTCAAGATCGTGGGCCTGGCCGTCTTCTCCTCCGATGCCATCTCCTCCACCGCCTACGCCACCGAGGAGATCCTCCACGTCCTCGTCCCTCGCGCGGGCATGGAGGCGCTCGAGAACCTCATCCCCATCTCGTTGGTGGTCATCGTGCTGCTGGCCATCGTCGGCCTCAGCTACCGGCAGACGATCTTCGCCTATCCGCAGGGCGGAGGCTCTTACACCGTCTCCAGGGAGAACCTCGGCACCGGCCCCTCGCTGGTGGCGGCGGGGAGCATGCTCACCGACTACATCCTGACGGTCGCCGTGTCGATCTCAGCCGGGGTCGCCGCCATCACCTCGGCCGTCCCCGAGCTCCGCGAACACCGGGTTGGCCTCGGCCTGGCACTGATCGGATTGATCACGCTGGCCAACCTGCGGGGCCTCAAGGAGGCGGGCACGATCTTCGCCGCCCCCACCTACCTCTACATCCTGTCGCTGGGCGGCCTCATCCTCTACGGCCTCTTCCGGTCGTTTACCGGCAGCCTGGATCCGCTGCCGGTCAACGAGGCACACCTCGCGGAGTTCACGCCCGCCTCGGGCGCCTTGGCCGGAATCAGCCTCATCGCACTGATGCGGGCGTTCTCATCCGGAGCGGTGGCCTTGACGGGGGTCGAGGCCATCTCGATCGCAGTCCCGGCATTCAAGCCTCCGGCGCCGAAGAACGCGGCGAAGACGCTCGTGGCCATGGTCACCATCCTCGGGAGTTTCTTCTTCGGCATCTCGGTGCTCGCCCACCGAGTCCGTCCCACCCTCTCGGAGGACGAGACGATCCTCTCTATCCTCGGCGACGCCGTGTTCGGGCGGGGCAGCGTCGCCTACATCCTGCTGCAGGCATCGACGGCGGCGATTCTCATCCTCGCCGCGAACACCGCCTACACGGCCTTTCCGACGATGTGCTCGATCATCGCCCGGGACGGCTATCTCCCCCGCCAGCTCTTCAACCGCGGGGACCGCCTCGTCTTCTCGAACGGGATCTTGGTGCTCGCCCTCGCCGCTGCGGGCCTGCTGATCGGATTCGGCGGCGTGACGACCGCCCTCATCCCGCTTTATGCCGTCGGGGTGTTCACCTCGTTCACGCTGTCCCAGACGGGCATGGTCCGCTACCACCTCGCGAAACGGCTGCCGGGGTGGCAGCGGAGGGCCCTCACCAACGGTGCCGGCGCCGCCACGACCGGCATCGTGCTCACGGTCGTCCTGGTGTCGAAGTTCACCATCGGGGCCTGGATTCCCGTCGTGCTCATCCCCGCGCTCATCCTGCTGTTCCGGGGGATCCGACGGCACTACGACCGGGTCGTCGACCGTCTGACGGTGCCTCCGGGGTGGCGGCCGGCCCGGCTCAACCACACCGTCGTGGTGCTGGTCGGCGGCGTCCACCTGGGGGTGCTCGAGGCGCTCGCCTACGCCAAGTCGCTCAACCCCGACCACCTGGTGGCGGTGACCGTCGTCTCGGACGAGGACGAGCAGGAGAGGATCGAGAAGGCGTGGGCGCGCCATGACCTGTCCGATCCGCTCGACATCATCTACTCGCCCTACCGGGAGCTGTCCCGGCCGATCCTGCGCTTCCTGGACGAAATTGACACCCGGTGGACCAACGACGTGGTCACGGTCCTCATCCCCGAGGTCGTCGTCCGCCGGTGGTGGGAGCAACTGCTCCACAATCAGAGCGCACTGATCCTGAAAGGCCGTCTGCTCTTCAGGAAAGGCCTGGTCGTGACCTCGGTTCCCTATCACCTCGACTAGAGGTCAGGATTCCGAAAGAAGCCGGTCGCACGGCGTACCATGTCGACCAAAATCGACGCCAGTGACGGCCGGGTTTGCGCGCGTCCAGGGCGCCATTGAAAGGAAGTGCTACAAGAAATGATGTTCCTCGCCAGTGAGGGGGGCTACCAGGTATTCGAACTGAAAGGCGGTGAGTTTGCAGTCCTGGCGCTCTCCGGAGCGGCCGCACTGCTGGCCATCGCCGTGGGGTTCATCCTGGTCAAGGGCACCCTCGCCGCCGACCAGGGCACCCCCAAGATGATCGAGATCGCCACTGCCATCCAGGAAGGCGCCCTCGCCTACCTGAAGCGGCAGTTCCGGACGATCGGGATCATCCTCATCCCGCTCACGATCGTGGTCTTTCTCACATCGACCGAGGTGGTCAAGCCGGAGTCGGCGGGCGGAGGCGTCGCCCTGTCGTTCTTCGAGTCGGGGCTCTTCCGGACGCTGGCCTTCGTCGCCGGCTGTCTCATGTCCGGCCTGACCGGCTATATCGGCATGACCCTGGCCACCCGGGGCAACGTCCGGACCGCCGCCGCCGCCAAGTCGGGCTCGCTGGCCCGCGCCCTGGAGGTCGCCTTCCGGACCGGCGGCATCGCCGGGATGTTCACGGTCGGCCTCGGCCTCCTCGGCGCCACGCTGATCATCTTCATCTTCCAGAACACGTCGTCGGCCATCCTGGTCGGCTTCGGATTCGGCGGGTCGCTGCTGGCCCTGTTCCTCCGGGTCGGCGGCGGGATCTTCACCAAGGCGGCCGACGTCGGCGCCGACCTCGTCGGCAAGGTCGAGGCCGGGATTCCCGAAGACGACCCCCGCAACCCGGCCACCATCGCCGACAACGTCGGCGACAACGTCGGCGACTGCGCCGGCATGGCCGCCGACCTCTTCGAGTCCTACGAGGTGACGCTCGTCGCCTCGATCATCCTCGGCGTGGCGGCCTTCGAGTCGATCGGGGCCAACCCGGCGCTGGGGCTGATCTTCCCGGTCGCCGCCCGGGCCATCGGCGTGATCGCCTCCATCGTCGGCGTCTACGCCGTGAAGGCCAAGGAGGGCGAGACCAACGCCCTCAAGCCCATCAACCGGGGCTTCCTCACCGCCGGGATCCTCACCGTCATCGGCACCGGCGCCGTGGCCTTCGGCTACGTCGGCGACAAGGGGCCCGGCGGCGGCCACGAAGGCCTGAAGGTCTTCCTGGCCGTGGTGGTGGGCCTGGGGCTGGCTCAGCTGGTCAGCCGGCTCACCGAGTACTTCACCGGTACCGAGTTCGCCCCGGTGCAGGAGATCGCCGAGTCGGCCCGCACCGGCCCGGCCACGACGGTTCTCTCCGGCACCTCGGTGGGGCTCGAGTCGAGCGTCTACTCGGTCATCGCCATCGCCATCGCCATCGGTGTGGCCATCGCCCTCGGCGGCGGCAACCTGCAGTTCTCCCTCTACCTGGTTGCCCTGTGCGGCATGGGCATGCTGGCCACCACCGGCGTCGTCGTCTCCGAGGACACCTTTGGCCCGGTGGCCGACAACGCGGCGGGCATCGCCGAGATGTCGGGCGAGTTCCACGGCGAGCCGGAGCGGATCATGGTCAGCCTCGACGCCGTGGGCAACACCACCAAGGCCGTGACCAAGGGCTTCGCCATCGGCTCGGCGGTGATCGCCGCCGTGGCCCTCTTCGCCAGCTTCATCGAGGGGGCGGGCAAGGAGATCCTGGGCGCCGCCAAGGTCGAGGAACTGCTCCACGGTGCCCGGGGCGTCTTCGACCAGCCGGGCCTGCCCATCAACGTGGCCGACCCCAAGATCTTCATCGGCCTGCTCATCGGCGGCGCCGTCCCCTTCCTGTTCTCGGCGCTCGCCATCCGGGCGGTGGGTCGCTCGGCCGGCGTGGTCGTCCAAGAGGTCCGCCGGCAGTTCGCCGACGGCAAGATCATGGCCGGCACCAAGCGGCCCGACTACGGCCCCGTCATCGACATCTGTACCGCCGCCTCCCTGCGGGAGCTGGCCACCCCGGCGCTCCTGGCCACGCTCACCCCGGTCATCATCGGCTTCGGGATCGGCTGGAAGGCGCTCGGTGCCTTCCTGGCCTCCGTCATCGTGACGGGCCAGCTCATGGCCGTGTACCTGTCGAACTCCGGCGGAGCATGGGACAACGCCAAGAAGTACATCGAGGACGGCCACGAGGGCGGGAAGGGATCCGAGGCCCACAAGGCGGCCGTCATCGGCGACACCGTCGGTGACCCGTTCAAGGACACCGCCGGCCCGGCCCTCAACCCGCTGATCAAGGTCATGAACCTGATCTCCCTGCTCATCCTCCCGCCGGTCATCGCCATGGAGGGCCTCGACGTCGGCGGCAGCGAGAACGGCTTCCGCTTCGTCATCGCCGGCGTGGCGCTGATCGTGCTGATCGGAGCCGTCGCCTTCTCCAAGCGCAAAGCGACTCCGATGGACGAGGGCGCGGAGGCTCCAGCGGGAGCCATGGCGATGGCCTCCTCGGCCGCTCCCAGCGACGGCGTCTCCGAAGGCGACCACCCGAAGAAGCTGGCGGCCGACGCCCTCGACCGCTGGATCATGGACCTGGGCGACGAGGACGCCGACCTCCGGGCCCAACTGCGGGACGCCAAGTCCCAGCTCCAGTAGAGAACACCGCTACACCCGACCGAGGCCCCGGGAGATCCCCGGGGCCTCGTCGCGTGCTGTGCTTTCGGGGGCACCCCGAGCCCCGGGGGGCAAGAATGGCGCCATGAGTGTTCGTGAGCTGCTGCGCGCCCGGCCCGACTCAGACGATCCGTTGGCCCGCCACGCACCCGACAGTCATCCCGGAGTGAAGGACAAGAAGAAGGCGGCTGCCGCTGAAGCGGTCGACGACGAGCGTCTGGCCGGGTTGCAGGAGCGGCTTTTTGCCGAGGACAAGCGCAGCCTTCTGCTCGTCCTCCAGGGCATCGACACCTCGGGCAAGGACGGCACGATCAAGCACGTGATCGGCGACATGAACCCCCTCGGGTGCCGGATCACAGCCTTCAGGAAGCCGACGCCGGAGGAGGCGAAGCACCATTTCCTGTGGCGTATCCGCCGGGCACTCCCGGAGCCGGGCGAGGTCGGGGTGTTCGGCCGTTCGCACTACGAGGACGTCATCGTCCCCCGGGTGCACGGCGGCCTCAGCGACCGCGACATCGACAAGCGCTACGCCGACATCGAGAAGTTCGAAGCCGGGCTGGCCGGCGGGACGACGACGATCGTCAAGTGCTTCCTCCACATCAGCTTCGAGGAGCAGCGTGATCGGTTCCTGGCCCGGCTCGACGACCCGACCAAGCGGTGGAAGTTCAATCCGTCCGACGTCGACGAGCGGGAGCTGTGGCCGAAGTACCAGGCGACCTTCCAGGAGGTGCTCCGGCGCAGCAGCTACGACGTCGCGCCCTGGTACGTCATCCCTGCCGACCGGAAGTGGTACCGCAACTGGGCCGTCGGCCGGATCCTGGTCGAGACCCTCACGGAGATGGCTCCCGAATACCCCCAGCCGGAGCTCGACATCCCGGCGCTCAAGGGCCGATTGATGGGCCGCCCCCACCTCCGCGCTGTGAAGTAGCGCGCCGGCTGCGCAGGATTTCGATCGCCACCGGCAAGAGCGACAGCAGGACGATGACGGCGATGACGAGGAGGAGGTAGTCCTCGATCCAGGGCGCCGTTTCGCCCAGGACGTACCCG
>JAICGL010000015.1 GCA_025923175.1 Acidimicrobiia bacterium | reverse complement strand
TCTGGAACTCCTATCTGGGCGGTGCGATCCCCCACGTCGTGGTCGGGATGATCGGCCTCGGCGTCGCGGGCTACCTGTCGAGCACCTTGGTGCGGATGCTGAGCGTCAAGCTGATGCCTTGGAGGAGGGCGACGTGAGCGGTACGTGGGGGAAGGTCGGGCAACGAGCGTTGCTCGTCGCGGCGCTCTTGGTGTCTCCGGCGTGCATCAGTGCAGGCGGCACCTCGGGCGCCGGTGCCGTGTCCGGCGCCCTGGGCAGCCCGATCAGCCTGTCGATCGGCTACCAGCCGTACTACACGCAGTCCTGGTCCGGCGTGGCCATGCGGGGGAAAGAGTTCTGGAGGAAGTACCTGCCCAAAGGCTCCACCGTCAACTTTCAGGTCGGCCTGCAGGGGGCGGTGATCGTCAACCAGCTCGTGGCCGGAAAGCAGCAGATCGGCTACATGGGCGACATGCCGTCGTTGGTGGCGACGTCGAAACGGGGCACCCGGGACCTGAGGATCGTGGCGACGCTGGGCATCGCCAGGGACCAGTGCAACGTCGTCCTGGCCAAGAAGGGCGCGCCTGATTTCGCGTCTCCCGAAGAAGCCGTGAAGTGGATGGGCGGGAAGACGATCGCCACTCCGACGGGGAGTTGCACGGACCGCTTCACGCAGTCGGTCTTCAAGGAGCTCAGCGTCAAGCCCTCCGCCTATCTGAATCAGAGCATCGAGGTCATCTCGTCGAACTTCGAGAACGACAGGATCGACGGAGCGACTGTCTGGGAACCGATCGCCTCGAGACTGGTGAACCGGGGGCTCGCCAAGCGCGTGGCCACCGGCGCGGCGTTCGACGAGAGCGATGCAGGGTTCCTGGTCATGTCGAAGGAGCTGATCGACAAGAGGCCCGATATCGTCGATGCCTATCTCAAGGCGGAGCTCGAGGCGCAGCAGTGGGTGGCGAATCCCGCCAACGCCATGGAACTCGCCCGGATGGCTGTGAACCAGACCGAGGGTTACACGGTCGAGGACATGTGGGATTCCATGTTCGAGCAGACCGGGGACGGCAACGACGTCAGCAACCGGATGCCGTTCATCATTGACGACCAGGTTCAGGAACTGATCAAGAACTCCTGGTCCTTCCTCAACCAGGTGAAGGTAATCCCGGAACCGCAGCCGATCGACGGGATCGTGCAGGACGACATCGCCAGGAAGGTCTTGGCGGACACCGGGGCCAAGTTCCCGATCGAAGTGAAAGCCCTGCCCAAGTCGGACTTCAAGAAGTAGTTCACGCCCCGGCCGCGGCGAGGAGCCGGGCCACTTTGAGCTCGGTCTCCTCCCATTCGGCGGTGGGGTCCGAGTCGGCGACGATGCCTGCGCCCACCCCGAGGTGGGTGCCCTGCCCCGTCACCACAAAGGTGCGGATGGCGACGTTGAGGTCCATCGTCTTGGCGTCGGCGTCGATCCACCCAACCGCCCCGCAGTAGACGCCCCGACGGGAAGCTTCCAGATCCTCGATGGCCTGGAGCACGCGGGGCTTGGGTGCACCCGTGATCGAGGCCGGCGGGAAGGTCGCTCGCAGAAGAGCGCCCGTCTCCACGTCCGGGCGCAGCCTCCCCACGACTGTGCTCACCAGATGGTGAAGGCCGGGGTGCCGCTCGACGGTGCACAACGACGGCACCCGGACTGTTCCGTACTCGCAGACGCGCCCGAGGTCGTTCCGGGCCAGGTCGACGATCATGACGTTCTCCGCCCTGTCCTTCCTGCTGGCGGCAAGCACGTGGGGGTCGACCGCGGTGCCCTTGATGGGCCGGGTCTCGACGTGATTCCCCCGACGGGAGAGGAAGCGCTCGGGAGAAGCGGAAACCACGGCCCAGGTGCCGAGGCGGACGAGAGCGGCGTGCGGCGCGGGGTTGAGCCGCACGAGGCCGGCGAACAGGTCGATCGGATCGGCCCGGAGCGGGCAGGTGAGCCGCCGGGTGAGGTTCACCTGGTAGCACTCACCCGCCTCGATGAGACCGACCACCGTGCGAACGCCCGCTTCGAACTCCGCCCGGGAGACGTTCGACCTCCAGGGCGCGAGCCTGGGGCGGCGAAGCGGCCGGGGCCCGGAGCAGGCTCGCCGGGCCACGGCCTCCAGCACCGGGCGGGTGGATCCCTCGCCCTCCACGTGCATTCCTTCTGGCGTGACGATCAGTCGGGCGTCGAAGCGGGCCAAGGCCAGGTCGGGCAGGCCGGGTTCGTGAGCGGTGCGAGGAGAGACACGCTCGACGGCCCGCCCCAGGTCGTAGGCGAGAAAGCCCGCCCACCATCCCCCATCGAGACGGTCGAGGGCGACGAAGGCGTCTTCTCCCCGGGCGGCCACGATCCGGGTGGGCTCCAACCCGATGATCCAGGACGGCCCGTCACGGACGACGACGACGTCCGCATCACGGGGCAGCGCCGCCAGCACCGACAGGACCGGGGCCGACGGCAGGACCGGGTGCGTGTCGAGCCTTGGCGGAACAAGGATCTGCCTCACGGCTGGACGTGCGAGAAGCCGAATCTTCCCTTGATGCAGAGGTTCCCTCTGGTGACGAACTGTTCGTGAGGCGAGGTGACCCTGACGATGCGGTTGTCCTGAACGTGGAGGCGCAGGGTGCAACCGACACCGCAGTACGGGCAGATGGTGTCCGTCTGGGTCTGGCGGGACGGGTCCCATTCCCCAGCTTCTTTGAGGCGGAACTCTTCGGCGAAGGACAGGGCGCCGGTGGGGCACACCTCCACGCAGTTGCCGCAGTAGACGCAGGCGGAATCGGGCAGGGGCGTGTCCCACTCGGTTGAGATGCGAGAGTCGAAGCCCCGGCCGGCCACAGCGATGGCGAAGGTCTGCTGCCACTGCTCGCCGCACGCATCGACGCACTTGTAGCAGAGGATGCACTTGCTGTAGTCCCGCACGTAGAGGCCGTTGTCGACCTTGGCGGGCTGGGCCACGGTGGCCGCATCCGCTCCGTGGCGAATGGGTTCGGCGCCGTATTCGACCATCCACTTCCCAACCTCGGGGGTGGCCGCGGACATGTCGACGGAGCTGGCCAGGAACTCGAGCACCATGCGCCGGGCCAGGAGGACCCGGGAGCTGTCGGTGTGGACCACCATGCCCGGTTCCACCTTGCGGGAGCACGCAGGGGCGAGCACCCGGGCGCCCTCGACCTCGACCATGCACACCCGGCAGGCGTTCTTGGGGGTGAGGGTGTCCCCGTAACACAGCGTCGGGATGTCGGTCCCCATGGCCCGGGCCGCGTCCAGGAGGGTCGATCCCTCGGCCACCTGCCGCACCTCGCCGTCGATTGTGACTTCCACCATCCGCGGCGGCGGTCCGATGGTCACGGGTGTGGGGTCGGGGGTGCTCATGCCGGAAATACCTCGAGGCGCTTGAGGGCGGAGTCGATGGCTGAAGCGGCGGTCTGACCCAGGCCGCAGATGGAGGCGTCCTTCATGACGGCGGCGACGTCCGCCAGGAGGGCGAGCTCGTCGGATTGGCTACCGAGCGGCTTGCCGGCGGCCAGGCGCTCGAGGATTTCCTCTTGGCGCACGGTCCCGACCCGGCAGGGCACACACTGCCCGCACGACTCGTCCCTGAAGAAGGCGGCGATGCGCAACAGGAAGCCGGCCATCTCGACGGAGTCGTCGACCACCATGACCACGCCCGACCCGAGCGTGGAGCCGGCGGCCGCAGCCCCTTCGAAGGTGAGGGGCACGTCGAGGCCGTCAGGGGCCACGAATGCGCCGGCCGCTCCACCGAGCAGGACGCCCTGGAGCGCCCGGCCCTGAGGAAGGCCGCCGGCCAGTTCCAGAAGCTCGGCCAGGGTGGCCCCGAAGGGCACCTCAAACACGCCCGGCGAGCGCACGGCCCCGGAGACGGCGAACAGCTTGGTGCCGGTGGAGCGCTCTGTGCCGATGGCGGCGTAGGCGGCCCCGCCCCGTTCCAGAATGGGCAGGACGTTGACCAGGGTCTCCACGTTGTTGACCACGGTGGGTTTGCCGAAGAGCCCCACCTCGACTGGGAACGGCGGCTTGTTGCGGGGTTCGCCCCGGAAACCTTCGATGGAGTTGAAGATGGCGGTCTCTTCGCCGCAGATGTAGGCGCCCGCCCCGCGGCGGATCTCGACATCGAAGGTGAACCCGTTCCCCATCACGTCGGGGCCGAGGAAGCCGCGGTCGTAGGCAGCGGCGATGGCGCGCTCCAGGGTGTTGAGCGCCCGGGGGTACTCACCCCGCAGATACACGTAGCCCCGTTCGCAGCCTGTCGCCCAGCCGGCGATAGTCATGGCCTCGAGCACGGCGAAGGGGTCACCCTCCAAGAGGACCCTGTCCTTGAACGTCCCCGGTTCGGACTCGTCGGCGTTGCACACCAGGTAGTGAGGGCGGACGGGTTGGGCCGCCACCGCCGCCCACTTCCGCCCTGCCGGGAAGGCCGCACCGCCCCGGCCGACGAGCTTGGAGTCGGTCACCTCTCGGATCACTCCCGCCGGGCCCAGGGCGAGGGCCTGGCGCAGCGCCGTGTAGCCGCCATGTGCCCGGTAGTCGTCCAGGCTGACGGGATCCACCACTCCCACCCGGCGCAGGAGCACGAGCTCCGGATCTCCCAGTTGCGGAACGGCGGCCGCCACCGGCTGTTCGTCAGATGGTGCGGCGCCTCCCAGGGCTTCGACAACGGAGGCGGTCGTCGCCGGGGCGAGCACGGCTTCCTCCCGCTTCTCCCCGTAGTTCACCGAAAGCGCCGCCGGAGCCCGCTCGCACAACCCCAGGCACGGGCTCTCTTCCCAGGTGGCGTCGGGCGAAGCTCCGTGGGCCGGCAGCCCGGCGACGACGTCGCTCGAACCCGCCATGCGGCAGGCCAGGTCGACGCACACGTGTACCACTCGTGCCGGGCGGGGCTCCATCGAGAAGAGCCCGTAGAAGGACGCCACCCCGAAGGCCTCAGCAGGGGCCACCCCGAGTCGCCGGCAGATCTCGTCCAGGCCGCCGGGGCTGAGCCAGCCGGTCACGTCGTGCACAGCGTGGAGGGCGGGCAGCAGCAGGTGGCGGCTTCCCGGGCCGGGGACGGCGCGCTCGAGCAGGGCGTCGAGGGCGGCCACCTCGGCCGAGCTCGGCGTCTCGCCCCGGAAGCGAAGGTCTGACCTCAAGAGGCCAGCCCCGCCGCCGGTTGCTGCGGCTCGATCTCCACCCGTACCGCCGCCGCCTTGAACTCGGCTGTGCCCGACTTGGGATCGGTGGCCTCGATGGTGAGCTGGTTGATGTCCACCTCGTCCGGGAAGTGCAGGGTCATGAACACGAGGCCGGTCGGCAGCCCCGGATCGACGCGGGCCGGAGCGACCACCGACCCCCGCCGGGACGTGACCCGAACGAGGGTCCCGTCCACCGCCCCGAGAGCGGCGGCGTCGGCCGGGCTCATGTCGACCGTCTCCTGGCGCCGGAGAGGCGAGGCGTAGCCGCCTGACTGGACCCCGGTGTTGTAGGAGTCGAGCCGGCGCCCGGTGGTGAGCCGCAGCGGGTACTCCTCGCTCAGCGACTCGACCGGGAGTTCGTGGCTCACGGCCGAGAACGGCGCAGGGCGGCCCCGCTTCTCCGGGTCCTCCTCCCAGAGCCGGCCGTGGAGGAACGACGGCTCGAGCCGGTCCTCGGAGTAGCACGGCCACTGGATGCCGCCCAGCTCCTCCAGGCGGCGGTAGCTCATGCCGGCATGCAAGGGGGAGAGCGAGCGGAGCTCGTCCCAGATGGCCTCGGCGTCGGCGTACTTCCACTCGTGGCCCAGGCGCGCCGCGATCTCCAGGATGATCTCGATGTCGTCGCGCGCTCCTTCCGGCGGCTCCAGCGCCTTGCGCACCCGCTGGACCCGGCGCTCCGAGTTCGTGGCTGTCCCCTCGGCCTCGCACCACGCCGCACTGGCGGGCAGGACGACATCGGCCAGCTCCGCCGTCTTGGTCATGAAGATGTCCTGGACGACGAGATGGTCGAGGCCCTCGAGGAGGGAGATGGCGTGGCCCACGTCGGCCTCGGACTGGGCCGGGTTCTCGCCCAGCACGTACAGCGCCCGAAGGTCGCCGCGGCCCATGGCCTCGAACATCTGGGTGAGATGCCAGCCGTAGGCCGGCGGGATCGAGCTGCCCCAGGCAGTGTCGAAACGCGCCCGGTGCTCCGGGTCGAGGATGTCGGCGAAGCCGGGAAGACGGTTGGGGATGGCTCCCATGTCGCCGCCGCCCTGGACGTTGTTCTGGCCCCGCAGCGGATTGAGGCCGGCGCCGTAGCGGCCCACGTGCCCGCAGAGCAGCGCCAGGTTGATGAGCGACAGCACATTGTCGACGGCGTTGTGGTGCTCGGTGATTCCCAGCGTCCAGCACAGCTGGGCCCGGTCCGCCCGGCCGTAGGCATGGGCCAGCTCCCGGATCAGCTCGGCCGGGACTCCGGTCTCGGCTTCAGCCCGGGGCAGGGTCCACTCATCCACGCAGGCGGCGAACTCCTCGAAGCCGGTGGTCGCACCCTCGATGAAGCGGCGGTTCTCCAGTCCGGCGGCGAGAATCTCCCGGGCCACGGCGTGGGCCAGGGCGATGTCGGTGCCGACCCGCAGGGGAAGGTGGGCGTCGGCGAAACGGGCCGTGGACGTCACCCGGGGGTCGGCCACGAACAGCTTCGCCCCTCGGCGCTTGGCCTGGATGACGTGATGGAAAAAGATCGGATGGGTCTCCCGGGCGTTGGAACCCCAGAGGACGACCACGTCGGCGTCCTCGATCTCCTTGTAGGAGCTTGTACCACCACCTGCCCCGAACACTGTCGCCAGACCGACGACGCTGGGAGCGTGTCAGGTGCGGTTACAGGAGTCGATGTTGTTCGTGCCGATGGCCACCCGCATGAACTTCTGGGCCATGAAGTTGACCTCGTTGGTGGCCTTGGAGCACGAGAACATCCCGACCGCATTGGGGCCGCCCGTCTCCACAGCCCGGCGGAAACCCGTTGCCGCCGCATCAAGGGCCTCGTCCCAGGTCGCCGGTTCCAACCGACCTCCCTGCCGGACGAGCGGCTGCGTCAGCCGTTCACGAAACGTTGCATCCACCGGATGCCCTCCTTGTTCTTCACGGTGCGAGCCAGGGTGAGTGAGGCAGATCGGGGTTCAGTGCCGTGGCTGCCCGGACGGCGTTGTGCACCAGCCACACGTCGGTGAGGGGCCCCACGCCGCCGGGGACGGGCGTCACTGCCTCGGCCCGCTCCGCCACCGCTTCAGTATCGATGTCGCCGACGAGCTGTGTCTTACCGGTAGTCGGGTTGGTGACGGCGTTGATCCCCACGTCGATGGCGACCACCCCGTCCTTGACCATGTCCCCCGTGATGAGGCCCGGCACACCTGCGGCCACGATCAGGATGTCCGCCTGCCGGGTGAAGTGCGCCAGCATCCCGGCGTCTGAGGTGTGCTTGTCGCAGGACACGACGGTCGCATTGCGACCCAGGGCGAGCCACAGGGCGAGTTTCCCGACGTTGTTGGAGCGGCCGACAATGACGACCGTCTTGCCGTCATAGAACGTGGCCGGGTCGCAATCGATGTGCCGGCAGTACCAGTCGAGCAGGTAGAAGCAGGCCGCCGGCGTCGACGGGACGAAATGCGGAAGCCCCTGGGCGAGGAGGCCGGCGTTCACGGCGTGGACCGCCTCGATGTCCTTGGCGGGATCGAGGATCCGGTACAGCTCCACCTCGGGAATGTGGGGTGGCAGGGGCCGCATGATCAGAATGCCCGAGATCCGCGGGTCGGCGTTCAGCTTGCCCACCGTGGCCAGGGCATCGGCGAGTTCGATATCGGCGGGCGCCCGTTCGCTCACGAACCGGCAACCCACTGCATCAGCCAGCTTCCGGAGACGGCGCTCGTACACGGAGGAGGCGTAGTCGTCGCCCACGAGCACCGTGGCCAGGCCCGGAATTGTTCCGGCGTCCCGGGCGTCGGCCACCGCACTGGCGATCCGGGACGTCAACCCATCCGCGACCTTGCGCCCGTCGATCACCGTGGCGGTCACGACAGCCCCACGATCTCCCCGTTCTCATCGATGTCGATCAGCTCGGCGGCCGGGTGGGAGGGGAGGCCGGGCATGGTCCGCATCTCGCCGCAGATCGGGTAGATGAACCCTGCGCCCACCGACGCCCGCACCTCACGCACGGGGAGCACCCACCCTCGGGGCGCACCCCTCAACTTCGGATCGGACGAGATGGAGAGGTGCGTCTTGGCGACGCAGATCGGCAGCTTGCCGAAGCCGATGCGCTCGTAGTTGTCGATCTGACGACTGGCGGCCGGCTCGTACTTGACGTCGTCGGCGCCGTACACCTTCTTGGCGATCGTCTCGATCTTCTCCCGCAGCGAGGCCTCGTCGGGATAGAGGAACTTGAAGTTCGTCGGCTCCTCAGCGGCCTCGGCCACGGCCTCCGCCAGCTCCGCGCCGCCCTTGCCTCCCTGCGAGAAGTGGTTGCTGACCGCCGAGCGGGCTCCACAGCGCGTCGCGATCTCGGCGATCGCCTGGTGCTCTGACGCGTGGTCGGTGGGGAAGGCGTTGATCGCCACCACCGGGCTGACGCCGTGCAGGGAGAGGTTCTCGATCTGCTTCTCGAGGTTCGCCGCGCCGAGGTGGACCTCGTCGGGATTCTCCGCCAGGAGCTCCTCGGGGAGGGGCCGGCCGGCGACGATCTTGTGCTGGCCGGAGTGGGCCTTCAGAGCCCGGACCGTGGTGACGAGAACCGCGGCGTCGGGACGGAGCCCCGACGCCCGGCACTTGATGTTGAAGAACTTCTCAGCGCCGATGTCGGCGCCGAAACCGGCCTCGGTGATCAGGAAGTCGGTGGTGTGGATGCCGATGAGGTCGGCCACCACCGAAGAGTTGCCGTGGGCGATGTTCCCGAACGGCCCGGCATGGACGATGGCGGGCGTGTTCTCCAGTGTCTGGAGGAGGTTCGGTTTGATGGCTTCCCGCATGATCACGGTCATCGCACCGGCCGCCTTGAGGTCCTCGGCCGAAACCGGCTCACCCTGCTTGGTGTACCCGACCACGATGCGCCCGAGCCGCTGGCGGAGGTCCTGGAGGGAATTCGACAGGGCCAGGACCGCCATGACCTCCGACGCGGCGGTGATGTCGAAGCCGGTCTGGCGGGGTATCCCGTCGTCCCGGGAGCCCAGGCCGATCGTGATGTTGCGCAGGGCCCGGTCGTTCACGTCCAGCACCCGCCGCCACGTGATGTTGTGGAGGTCGATCCCGAGCGCGTTGCCCTGGTGGAGGTGGTTGTCGAGCATCGCCGCCAGCATGTTGTGGGCGGCGGTGACGGCGTGCATGTCACCGGTCAGATGGAGGTTGAAGGTCTCCATCGGCACCACCTGGCTGTACCCGCCGCCGGCCGCGCCGCCTTTGATGCCGAACGTCGGCCCCATGGACGGCTGGCGGATGGCGATCGTCGCCCGCTTCCCGATGTGGCGGAACGCCTGCCCCAGCCCGACCGTGGTCGTCGTCTTGCCCTCTCCCAGGGGCGTCGGCGTGATCGCGCTGACGACCACGTACCTTGCCCGGGGCCGGTCGGCGAGCTCCTCGATCGCTTCGAGTTTGATCTTGGCCACGTTGTCGCCGTAGCGCTCGAGCAGGCCTTCCCGGAGGCCCATCTCCGCCGCGATGTCGCCAAGCGGCCTTAACTGAGCGCCTTTGGCGATCTCGAGGTCTGAAGGGAAGGACATGGTGGTTCTCTCCAGTCAGTCAGGCGGATACGACTTCACGATCGCGAGGCTGACCCGCGACCGTCATCGACGGCTTCCTTCTCCCGATCTGGCGGGCGAAGGCCAGAGCAGCCGGGCGGTACATGGCGTGGGAGAACTTGGAGAACGGGAAGTAGGCGAACAGGCCGAACACGAAGATCAGGTGGACGGCGTAGGCCGGATAGGCAATCCGTACCCCGGCGTACCGCAAGATCTCGGTGGCGAACCCGGACAGCGCGGTGAGGGCCAGCAGGCCGGAGAAGAACCAGTCCGAGTAGGACGACTTCCCTGACACCAACGGGCGTCGCCGCCGCAGGGAAAGCGTCTGGGCCAGGCCGACGAGCAAGGCGATCCCGCCGAGATTCCCCACGATCTTGACCGGATCCCAGATGGGAAGGGAGAGCTCGTTGTCGTGCCATTCGATCCCGAGGATGGGAAAGATCTCGGTGTAGAGAGCGGCGCCGGTGGTGGCCGCGATCAGCCCCAGGAACCCGTAGAACATGGCCATGTGCGAGCCGCGCCGCACATGGCTGGTGGTGCAGTCGTCGAAGCCTTCGTGGGTGAGGACCTCGCCGGCGGTGCCGGTCAGTGCCGGGACGAGCGGTTGACGGTCGGTACCGGCCGGGACGGTCGAGCCGAGGGCGGCCCAGAACTTGCGCAGGCCGAGGACGGCGGCGACCCCGACCGCCCCGACGAGCGTGAGCGTGACCGCGTCCAACCAGCCGTGGCCGATGAAGTGCTCGAAGAGGATGTCGCCCTCGGGCACCCCGATGCCGTCACCGAAGACGACCCTGGCCAGCAGCAGCATCAGGCCGACGATCGCGGCGGGAATGAGGATGGCCAGCGCCAAATAGCGGCGCTCGTTGGGGATCCGGGCCATGAACTGTGGCACGGCATAGGTCTGAATCTGCAGGTCCCGGCTGGCGGCCATGACGTCGCCGGGTCGGGCATCAACCGGACAGTGTGTGATGCAGTCGTTGCACTGGTAGCACAGCCAGGCGTCCGCGTTGGCCGCCAGGCGATCGACCAGCCCCCACTGCGCCCACACCATCTCCTTGCGGGGGAAGGCATCCTCGAGCGGCGTGCGGGGGCAGACCACCGAGCAGGTACCGCACTGGTAGCAGCGGCGCAGCGTCTCCGCCCCGAAGCCCACCATGCGGTCGACCACGTCGGGGTCGGAGATGATGATCTCCGGCATCGGTTCGTCGACGGCCATGTGTGCTTCCTAAAACTCGCGCTCGGCTGATCCCGTCGCGGCGGGGACGGTCCACACGTAGCCGATCATGCGGTGCCCCCCTTTGTCACTACATAGACCCTGGCCTGCCCGTACGCACAGGTCAAATAAGGGATCACACGGCCTTGCCGTCCGATTGCTTATCTCCCGACCGCGGCGCAGGGTCACAATTTCTCTTCGATGACGATCACCCTTGGAGCCGTTTCCAGCGGGATGGCGTCGGCCATCAACCGGGTCTCCGCGGCCCGCACGGCCTCGTCGGTAGAGAGGAAGAAGCGATCGGCTCCCAGATGCTCGTAGAGGCCCGAGCGCCGCATGACGTCGCGCACGAGGCCTTTGACGGACGCCAGGTACAGATCGATGCCCTGAGCCTCGAAGTCGTCGGCGAGCTCGTGGAGGGCGCGGTCGGCCGACGAGTCGATGTCGTTCACGCTGCTCATGTCGAAGACCAGTACCTGCAGGTCTTCCTCCCGGTCACCCGCCACACGCTCCAGCTTCTCCTTCAAGTACTCGGCGTTGGCGAAGTAGAGCGGGGCGTCGACCCGCACGACGACGATGCCCGGACTGGTGACGGCCGCCGGGGACCGTTCCACGTTGCGGAATACATGGGTCCCGGGCAGGCGGCCGAGGACGGCGACGTGGGGTCGGGACGTCTTCTGGAGGATCACGATGAGCGAGGCCGCTACCGCCACTGCGATGCCCTTCTCGATGCCGAGGATCAGCGTGGCCGAGAACGCCAGGAGAAGGAGGTAGAAGTCACTTCGTTTCACCCGCCACAGGCGGCGGGCTTCTGCCACATCGAACAGGCTCGTCGCCGCCATGAAGACCACGGCGGCGAGCGCAGCCTTGGGCAGCGGTCGGAAGACGGGTGCAGCCACCACGAGCGTGAGGGCGATCACCGCGGCGGTGATCACGCCGGATATCGGGGTGAGGGCGCCGCTGGCCGCGTTGACGGCGGTACGGGAGAAGGAACCGGCCACGGGGTACCCCTGGAAGATCCCGGCGGTGACGTTCGCTGCTCCCAATGCGACGAACTCCTGACCGGGGCGGATCCGGTAGCGGCGCCGGGCAGCGAAGTACTGGGCCATGGCCAGCGACTCGACCATGGCCACGAGGGTGATGGCCAGCGACAGCGGGAACAGGCTCTCGACCCGCTCGCCAGAGAGCGAGGGGATCTGGGGAGATGGGAGGTTCTTGGGAACCTCACCCACCACCTGTACACCCCGGTCCTCCAGCCCGAAAAGGGTGACTGCGGCGGTGGCACCGATCACGACCAGCAGTGCCCACGGGATCGCCGGTCGCCAGCGCCGAAGGACCATGAGCAGCGCAAAGGCGCCCGTGCCGAGCGCCAGCGTGAGGAGGTGAACTTCGTCCAGGCGGCGGCCGACGTCCACCAGGATGTCGAGGGTGTACTCGCTGCGCACGAGATCGACACCCAGGATGTTCCGCAACTGGGTGCCGGCGATGATGATGGCGGCTGCCGAGGTGAATCCGGAGAGGACCGGCTGGGAGAGGAACTGCGCCACGAAACCCAGGCGGGCGGCGCCCATGGCCACCATCAGGATGCCGACCATGAGGGCCAGGGACGCAGCCATGGAGACGTACAGGTCGGCATCGCCCCCGGCCAGGGATCCCAGCCCGGAGGCGGTGAGCAGCGAGACGATGGCTACCGGGCCGAGCGCCAGCTGCCGGGAGCGCCCGAACACCGTGTAGACCAGGATCGGGAACACGGAGGCATAGAGCCCCACGACCGGCGGCAGGCCGGCGACGAGCGCGTAGGCCATGCCCTGGGGAATGAGGACGGCCCCCACGGTAAGGCCGGCGCCCAGATCGGCGGCGAACGTCCGCCGGCCGTAGCCGGGGAGCCACTCGAAGACGGGGAAGACCCGGCGGGCGCTGAGGCGCCTCCGCCAGCGTGGCTTGCCGGGACTCAGGGTCGTGTCATCCTCAGCGATGCCGCCCACCCCCTTTCCCGGCGTGCACAGCTTTCTCCGTCTCCATCGCGCGCCGTCGCCTGGCCCACGGGCTGCCCCAACTCGCTCCCGCGCTGCCCAATTGTTACCACATTTTTGTTCGGATTAGGCTGTGCGCCCGTGACCACCGAGTTCGCCGTGTGGACGGTCGGTGCCGATCGTCCCGGCATCGTGGCCGCCGTGACCGGGGTGCTGTTCGACATGGGTTGCAACCTGAAGGACTGCTCCATGACGGTGCTGTCCACGCACTTCGCGATGGTGATGCGGGTGGAGGGGCCCGATGGCCTGGCGCCGGAGGCGCTCCAGGCGGAACTGGCCGGTGCGGAGGGCTGCGCAGGGCTGTCCGTGGACGTGCACCCAGCGGACGCGGGGGTTCCGATCGTGGTGGAAGGGGATCCCTACCTCGTCTCCGTCTATGGCTCCGACCACCCGGGCATCGTGCACAAAATCTCGACCGTATTGGCCGAGAACAGCGTCAACATCACCGATGTGAACACGCGGGTGATCGGAGAGGACGACGAACCGGTCTACGCCATGCTGCTTGAGGTCACCGTGCCCCGGCACCTCGACCCGACCGATCTCGACGGTGCCTTACAGGCCACGGCCGCCGAGGTGGGCGTCGAAGCGAGCCTTCATCCCGCCGACGCCGACGTGATGTAGGACGGTCTCAGCCGAGCTTCGGAGGCTTCGGCTTCGGGTCGGGCGGAGCGAACCGAACTGGCGGCGCCTTGGGCACCAGGGGAGGGGGCGGCGGCTGCTGGGACTTGTTCTTGCCCTTCGGGCCGGCCCCTCTTGTCATCAGCCACACCCCGCCACCGACGAGGAGCGGGAACAGGATGATCGCCATCTCGTCCAGGCCCCCGGCGTGGGCCAGAATGCCGTCGATCATTTCGGTTGCCCCCTCACTGGACCGACTGGGTCAGGCGACGCATCAGCTTCAAGCCTACCTGCGCCATCCCGAAATCCAAGGGCGGTTGGATGGTCCTGACAAGGATCGCTGATTCCTTTGACTGATACCGACGTCGTCGTGGTCGGCGCCGGGTTCGCAGGCCTCTACGCGCTGTTTCGGCTGCGGGAGGCGGGCTGGGAGGTGCAGGGATTCGAGGCTGGTGGCGGCGTCGGCGGCACCTGGTACTGGAACCGCTACCCCGGCGCCCGGTGCGACGTGGCCAGCGTGGAGTACTCCTTCTCGTTCTCCGAGGAACTCGAGCAGGAGTGGGTCTGGACGGAGCGCTATGCCCCCCAGGCAGAGATCCTCCGCTACCTCGACCATGTCGCCGACCGCTTCGACCTCCGCCCGCTGATCCGCTTCGACACCAGGGTCGAGAGCGCCGTCTTCGACGCGGCGTCGGGAGGGTGGGACGTCCGCACCAGCGACGGCGAGGTGACGCGGGCGCGTTTCGTTGTCATGGCCACCGGCTGCCTGTCGACCGCCAACCTGCCGGACATCCCCGGCCGTGACAGCTTCGAGGGTGAGTTGCTCCACACCGGGCGGTGGCCGCATGATCCGGTCGACTTCGCCGGCCGTCGGGTCGGGGTCATCGGCACCGGCTCGTCGGGTATCCAGGCCATCCCGGTCATCGCCGAGGAGGCGGCCGAGCTGGTGGTGTTCCAACGGACCCCCAACTACTCGGTCCCTGCCCACAACGGGCCATTGCCGACCGACGAGCTGGCGAAGGTCAAGGCCCGCTACCGCGACTTGCGGGAGAAGAACCGCCGGAGCATGGTCGGCTTTGCCGGCTGGGCGCCTGCGCCCGGCGGTTCCGCCGTCGCGCTGAGCAACGACGAGCGCGACGAGGCGCTGGAGGAGCGTTGGGCCGACGGCGGGCTGTGGTTCCTGAGCGCCTTCAACGACGTGCTCTTCAACGAGCAGTCCAACGAGCTGGTCGCCGACTTCGTGCGCCGCAAGATCCGTGCCGTCGTCGCCGACCCGGCGGTCGCCGACAAGTTGACCCCCACCCAGGTGATCGGCTGTAAGCGCATGTGCGTCGACAGCGGCTATTTCGAGACGTTCAACCGCCCCGACGTCCGGCTCGTCGACCTGCGCGAGACCCCGATCGAGGCCATCACCCCGACCGGCGTCCGGACGACCGCCGAGGACATCGCTCTCGACACGCTCGTCTTCGCCACCGGCTTCGACGCCATGACCGGCACGCTCATGCGCATCGACATCCGCGGCCGGACCGGCATCTCGCTACAGGAGTCGTGGGAGGCCGGTCCCCGCACCTACCTCGGCCTCGGCGTGCCCGGGTTCCCGAACCTGTTCATCGTCACCGGGCCGGGCAGCCCGTCGGTGCTGACGAACATGGTCACCTCCATCGAGCATCACGTCGAGTGGATCAGCGACTGCCTCGCCCACCTCCGCTCCGAGGGATACGCCACCATCGAGGCCGCCGAACCCGCCGCCGACGAGTGGGTCGCCTACGTCAACTCCGTCGCCGGGATCACCCTTTATACGACCTGCAACTCGTGGTACCTGGGCGCCAACATCCCCGGCAAACCCCGGGTGTTCATGCCGCTCTTCGGCTTCGCCCCCTACGTCGACACCTGTGCCTCGGTGGCCGCCGATGGCTACCGGGGCTTCACCCTGACCGAAGCGGACGTCCAAGAGGCCCGACAATAGGAACCGTGGTCGTCGGGGAGGGCTTCGATCGGGCGGTGCTCGACTGGTTCGTCGGGCATCGGGAGCCGTGGCTCGACACGGTCATGCAGGTCGTGACCCTCCTCGGCGGTTCTGCCCTCTTGATCCCGCTCGTGGTCGCCGTCGGCGCCTGGTACTGGCGTCGGCTCGGCACGTCCCGGCCGTTCACCTTGCTCGCCGTCGCCTACGGCGGGTCCCACGTCTTGTCCCAGTCGATCAAGGCGCTCGTGGGCCGACCTCGTCCTCCCGCCGAGCTGATCGTCGGCGACTACTCCGGTTTCGCCTTTCCGTCGGGGCACGCAACCCAGGCGGCGGCCGTGTGGCTGATGCTGGCGGTCGTTCTGGCCGCCGGCCTGCCGTCACGCCAGAAGGCGTGGGTCTGGGTGGCCGCCACCTCGACGGTCGGGGTGGTCGGGATCACCCGCCTCTACCTGGCGGCCCACTGGCTCACCGACGTCTTCGGTGGCTGGGCGCTCGGGAGCCTGTGGTCGCTCGTCGTCCTCGCCGCATCGCAGGCGGTTCGAGGGCGGCGAGACCTGCCCGAGGCCCGTGCAAGGATCGAGGCGTGCGACCCCTCGCGCTCGACCCGGACCGCATTGCCGAACTGATCCACGGCTGGCTGGGCGATGCCGCCGGGGCGTGCAGCATGGGGGTCCAGGGGGCGCTGGCCGAGTTCGCCGTCGTCGGTGACGAAGCGGTCGAGGTCCGCCGGAGCGGGCCCGGCGGGCGTACGGTCGAGGCGGTCACGGCGGGCGGCGGCGTCCGGCTCACCGTCACCGACGACACCGTGGCCTACAGCGCCGGACCGGACCGGGGCATCACGCTGGCCGTTCCTCGCACGGTCCTCCCGGCCCCGAGCCTGAAGGTGACGGCTGAACCGGCCGATCTGGGTGCGCTCCGGCCGGAGCACGAGGACGCCGTACTCGTCGATCTCGCCGTCGGGCACTCGGCGGCGGCCTTCTGCGTCCGCACAGCCGATCCCGAACTGATCGCGGCGCTCGGGGCTGTCGAGGGTTGCAACTGGCGGGAGGCGCTCGACCGTGTGGGTCACCTGCTGGTGGCGGCCTCACCTCACCGGGTCGTCACCGGGCCGCTGGGCCGGATCGAGGTCTACAACCCCATCCCGCAGGAATGGCACGTTTCCCCGGACGGATGCCACACCCACCTGCTGCCCCGCCTGCTCGAAACCGGCCGGGAAACAGCCGACGGCGACGAGCTCCCGCATGAGCTCGCCGCCGCCGCGTACTGCTCGAACCCCTGGTGGGGCTAGCTGTTGTTGGGCGGTTCTGACGGTGTGCCGTCGGCGGGCTGCTTCGCCGCCGTGGTCGTCGTGGTTGGCTCGGGCTGCGTGGCCGCCGTGGTCGTCGTGGTCGGCTCGGGCTGCGTGGCCGCCGTGGTCGTCGTGGTCGGCTCGGGCTTCTCCGCCTGGGCGGCGGTCGTGGTCGTCGAAGAACCCTCCGGCTTCGCGGTCGTCGACGTCGTGTCGGGGGCGGCGGTCGTCGAGGTCGTGGCCTGCGTCCCGTCCGACGAGCCGCTGGAGGGCGGCGGGCTCTGCGACGGCGCGCTCGGCGATGTCTCCGCCGGCAGGTTGCCGGCCGGGGCGTTGGCCGGGTCGGTCACCTTCCGGACCCGGTTGTTCTTGCTGTCGGCGATCCAGAGGCTGCCGTCCTTGTCGAGGTTCAGGTCGTGCATGGTGTGGAACTGCGCCTCGAGTGCCGGAGCGGGGCCGGGGTCGCCCGGGATGTGGGGGTCGTGGCCGTCGGGCTTGGTCTTGCCGTTGCCGGCAATGGTGCTGATCTTCCCCGACGGGTCGATGCGCCGGATGCGGGCCCCGGCCTCTTCGGCGATGTAGACGTTGCCGGCCTCGTCGACCGAGATCCCGCGCGGTCCGTTGAGATGGGCGGAGGTCGCCGGTCCGCCGTCGCCGCCGGAGTTGCCCTGGATCGGGTACTGGCCGGAGTCGGCGGCTTGCTGGGCGGCGGCCGCGTTCCCGGCGATGGTGTTGATCTTGCCGTCGGGCGTCACCTTGCGGACGAGGTGGTTCTCGCTGTCGGAAATGTAGATGGAGCCGTCCTTGGTGACCCAGACGCCCTGCGGGGTGTTGAGCTGGGCGTCGGTGGCGAACCTGCCGTCGCCGCCGTACCGCTTGGCGTAGAGGTTGCCGGCCACCCGCTTGACCATGAGCGGCGAAGCCTTGAGGTCGATCGTCAGGATCGTGTTGCCGCCGGTATTGCAGATCACGAGCACATCGTCGGGGGTCATGAACATCGACTTGGGGAACTTGAGCACGGCGGTCTCGGCCGGGCCGTCAGGCCGGCCCTTCTTGTTGTCGCTGCCGACGATCGTGTTGATGGTCCCGCTGGTGTCGATCTTGCGGATCCGGTTGTTGAGGCTGTCGGCGACGTAGACGTTGCCCTTGGAGTCGACCGCCACGCCGTGCGGCTGGTTGAGCTGGGCCTCGGTCGCCGGACCGCCGTCGCCCCCGTAGGCGCCGACCGGGTTCCCGCTGGCGTTGGTATTGGCCGGCTTGCCGGCCACCGTGGTGATGATGCCGTCCTTGTCGATCTTGCGGATCCGGTGGTTCATGGCGTCGCCGATGTACACGTCGCCTGTCTTGCTGAAGGCCACCGCCCGGGGGTTGTAGAGCTGGGAGTCGCTGGCCTTGCCGCCGTCGCCGGACCAGCCACCCTGCTTGTAGTTGGTGGTCACGCCGGCAACCGTC